>JBMFTB010000014.1:0-29417 GCA_049967255.1 Thermoplasmata archaeon | reverse complement strand
TACCTGTGTGGTGTTTTCAGATATCATAAATAGCAAAATAACCACACACTTTTTATATTTTATGAATTAGCGGATGGTCTCGAAATGATGAAAAACTTAATCAGGAAAGATTTAAAAATGGTTTTTATTTCACGGGGGATCTTGGAAAAATGGATGAGGATGGATACATTTGGTTTGTTTCCAGGGCTGATGATGTTATTAAAGCATCAGATTATAGGATAGGCCCATTCGAAGTGGAATCAGCACTTTTAATGCATCCAGCTGTTGCAGAATCGGCCGTTGTTGCATCACCAGATCCCATTAGGGGAAATCTAGTAAAAGCATACGTTGTTCTTAAGCCAGGTTATCTTCCTGATGAAAAACTTGCCAGGGAATTAAGCTTTCATGTTAAGGAAATAACAGCACCTTACAAAAGACCAAAAAAGATTGAATTTGTAAATGAATTGCCTAAAACAATAAGTGGAAAAATAATAAGAAAGGGACTACGAAAAAGGGAATTGGAGAATTTGAAAAAGGATAATGAATTTTATATACCTTGATTTTTCATCAGTTTTTGGGCATTCCTGAGCGTTTGTTCAACGATTAGCATGGTTGTTACGCTTCCTACCCCACCCGGAACGGGGGTAATCATTGCTACCCTGTTTAATAAATGATCAAAATCCGCATCACCAACTATTTTGCCATTGTAGGAATTTATGCCAACATCAATTACTATTGAATTTTCATTTACCATGTTTTCCTTGAGGAAAAATGGCTTTCCTACAGCAACAACCACTATGTCCGAGGATTTTGTTAAGACCTCCAAATTTCTTGTTTTAGAATGGCATACCTGAACAGTTGCATCTCTATTTAGCATTAGCATTGTAAGAGGCTTTCCAACTACAGGTGTTCTATTTATAATGCAAATATTTTTGCCCGAAATTGAAACATTGTATTCTTCAAGAATCCTAATTACAGCTCTGGGGGTGGATGGAACATGATCCTCTATACCCAGCATTAAAAGACCGAGGTTAATAGGGTTCTGGCCATCTACATCCTTAATTGGATTTATATTTGATAGAATAGCATTCTTGTCAAGATTTTTTGGTATTGGCATTTCAACCATTATACCATGGATATCCTTTCTTGATGAAAGGTCCTTGATCATATTTATGACTTCTTCCTGCGATGATGTTGCGGGAAGCTGGTGAATTTCACCATCCATGTTTAGATTCTTCAATGTTTTTATTTTAGATCTTGCATAGATCCTTGATGCTTCATCATCACCAATGAGAATGGTATGCAATGAAGCACTCATATTATATGTTTTTTGAAATTCAAGCGCTTCTTGAGCTATTTTTGATTCAATTTTTTTTGCAAGTGCTTTACCATCAAGAATCATAATTACTGGTAATATGAACTTTTTAATAATTTTAATGGATAAATTTTTAAAAATTAAAAATATTAAGAATGCAATGATAATCTCAGATGTTGAAATAAAAAAATTGTTAAGGGAAAAGAAGCTTGTTATAGAAGATTTTGTAGAGGAAAATCTAACACCTAACGGTTATGATTTGAGGGTTGATGATGTCCTTGTTCCCGGCAAGGATTCAAAAATAATACCGCAAAAAACATTTTTCATAGTTTCATCCATTGAATTTTTCAGATTCCCATCCAACGTTGCTGGCCAGATATGGATAAGAACATCATGGGCAAGAAAGGGCATAATATTGAGCGCTGGCCTTATAGATGCTGGATTTAAAGGCAAATTGAACCTTTTTGCATTCAATTCATTGAATGAATTAAGTATAGAACATGGGACAAAATTTGCACAGGTAGTATTTATAAAACTTTCATCAGATGTTGAGAAGGATTACGCAGAGAGATCAGGCCATTATCAGGGCCAGAATGGCATCTGGATCTAAAAGTGTTCCAAAACAATTATATAATGTTAAATCTTTCAACCCAAAGAATGAGGAATATCATTGCCATTATCGTGGTATTGGGCATTTCAGTTATACTGCTTTCGGAAGCGGGTGCTATAGGCTTGGGTAATTCAGGAACGGGCAATGTTACATATCCCTCTATAGTGATACATTTTCTGAATGGTAAGAATACAACCATTACGGATCAGATATGGAAGGGTATTATATTTCCCATATTCCTTACAAAAACAATAACAACATACAACTGGTCCAATGATTCAAACCTTAAATACGTATTCTTTGATTATAGCCTGACCGGGTTAAATCCCTTCGGTGTCCAGTTCGTTTTTGCTCTTGAAACTTACAACAATGTTTCATTTAAAACTGTTACGAATGCCTTACTATATGTAATAAAATTGCCTTCGCAGCATCCTGGATATACCAATGGCCAGCTCCTTAATATGGGTGTTCTGCCCGGTTTCGCAAACAGCACAATACCTGTACACAATACAGCACCATTTTATATTTCTATACCATTCATTGTAATCATTGTCCTCATTGCAAGTGTTTTTATCCTTTATTATGTTTTCAATAAATACTCATGATCAGGCTTTATGTAATTTATCTATCGGACGATGACCCAAAGAAGTGTACGGCTAAAAAGTTAGAAAGGTTTTCCATGGCGAAGCTCATAAAAAGGAAAAATTTCTCTAGGGGCATAGTACTTTCACCCCTTGCAGGTGAGGTAATTTCAAAGGACGATTATATTGAGGCATTTCAAAAAGGTCTTTATGCTGTTGACGGTTCATGGAAAAACATTGAAGGGATTTTTTCAGACATAAAGGGTAATTTTAGAAGACTACCATTCCTAATCCCAGGAAACCCTGTCAATTTTGGCCATCCTGGCATGTTATCAACGGCTGAGGCACTTGCCGCAGCCCTTTATATAATGGGAGAGGAAGACCAGGCTCTTCAGATTATGGGCAAATTTTCCTGGGGACATACATTTATTGAAACAAACATTGAACTATTAAGGTCTTACAAAAATGCAAATAAGGAAAAAATAATGGAAATTGAGAAAGAGTTTCAACAATTTTAAATATGGATTTCACAATATACGTCCAAGATGGAAAGGGTAACTTTGAGGACAAGAATACTTGTTTATCTTTCTGAATATTGGAAATACAAGGACAAATATCAACTACCCATAGAGATATCGCAGGAAGGGATTGCAAGGGCGATGGGTATTACGGTTTCACATGTACCTAGGGAACTGGATGCATTGATCAAAAGCAAACTTATAGAAGAGGTAAAGGGAAGGGTAATAGGCAAGGAAAAAAGGGTGAATGTCTATTTTCTCACACCCGAGGGCATGCTTGAGGTTGATAGGATTAAAAAGAGCTATGCAAACCTACCTGTTCATTTCAACGGTAAGAAATACAAGGTCATGGACCTTGTTGAAAATATGCGTGAAATAACATGGATTGAGGCTTTGAGTTTCATTCAGAACGAATTGAACAGGGAAGGAAAACAGATTTCTAAAAGGAGGATATACATTGAAGGATCCTTTGAAAATAATGTTCTTGATAGAAAGGATGAATTGAAAATCATGGATTCATGGTTCAAGGGAAAAGCTCCTTTCCTTGTTATTATTGGGCAGGAGGGTATGGGAAAAACATCGCTCATTGGAAAATTCCTTACAACCATTAAAAACATGGATATCATGATGCTCCAGCTGAACATGCAAATAAAACTTGATGACCTGAGGAAAAAGGTTGAGAGCATTTACAGTGGAAACTTTGAACACATTATGAAGAAAAAGAATTCTCTAATCATCCTTGATAATTATTACTTAGTAGATGATTCTGTTGTTGATTTTATGCAGAGGATTGTGAATGAAAAAAGTACTGGAAAAATGATCATTTCCATGAGGGAAGATACACCATCCTACAACAGATTCTATTCACAGAATGAAATAAACGATGGAAGAATTGTTGAATTAAAGTTGAAAGGCCTTCCAGAGGATATAATCAGGAATATGTTCCCTGATATAAGCGATGAAAGGATAAAGATAATATTCCAGCTAACGGGTGGAAAGCCATCCATAATTAGGGGTTTAAAAGATTCAAATGAGGAATTAATATTGAAAAATTCAAATCTCACACCTGAACAGGCGAAGTTCCTGATTGACCTGACAAAGGTTAAAGAACAGGAAGAAGGTTCTTAATCTCCCATGCCGTGACCTCGGACCTGTACGCTTCAACCTCTTTCGTTTTTACTATGTAGAAATGGTTAAAAATATGGTCACCTAGTGTTTCCCTCATCAATGCACTCTTCCTGAACTCCTCCAGTGCATCGCCCAGACTGCCTGGAAGACTTTCTATTCCGAGCTTTTCCCTTTCTTTTGGTGAAAGGTGGTATATGTCCTTTTCAACAGGCTCAGGTGGTTCAATTTTATTTTTTATGCCATCCAGACCTGAAGCAAGCATTACTGCGAACTGTAGATACGGGTTTCCTGCAGGATCCGGATTCCTCTGCTCTAACCTTGTTTTCAGGCCCCTGCCCTGGGGTATCCTTACCAGTGCACTCCTGTTAAGGTTCGCCCAGGAAATGTAAACTGGTGCCTCATAGCCTGGAACAAGCCTCTTGTAAGAATTCACTGAAGAGTTCAAGATTGCAGCAGTCTCCCTTGCATGTTTCAAAATACCTCCAATGTAATGCATTGCAATTTCACTGAGCTGGTATTTCCTGTCCGGATCATAGAAGAAATTTTTTTTCTGGTCCAGTGTCATAAGGCTCTGGTGCACATGCATTCCTGAGCCATTAACACCATATATGGGCTTAGGCATAAAGCTTGCAAATAACCCGTGTTTCAAGGCCACGGTCTTGATCAGTGCCTTAAGCGTCATGATCCTGTCAGCCATAGTTAGCGCATCTGAATACCTTAAATCTATTTCATGCTGTCCTGGAGAAACCTCATGGTGCGACGCTTCAGGGTCATAGCCCATCATGTCCAGGTACAGAAGAATCTCCTTCTTTATAGCCTCAGCCCTATCAACTGGTGTATAATCAAAATAACTACCCTTGTCACTTGGTACCGGTTCAGGCTCGCCTTCCTCTGTAAGTTTAAAGAGAAAGAACTCAAATTCTGGGCCAGTAAAAAAATGGTAACCCATATCATTTGCTTTTCTTATCATTTTTTTAAGAATGTACCTTGGATCACCCTGGAACTGTTCACCTGATGATGTATAAACATCACATATGATCCTTGCAGTTTTAATATTGCCATCGTACCAGGGAAGTATCTGGAACGTATTCAGGTCAGGTATACCCCTCATATCTGATTCCTCTATGGTTGCATAGCCTACAATGCTTGAACCATCAAATAAAACACCATCATCCATAGATTTATCAAACTTGGAAGAAGGTACAATTACAGTCTTTACCGTGCCAAGTACGTCCATGAACTGCATCTGAATGAACTTTACATTTTCTTTATCAAGTATCTTTTTTACCTCTTCCCTTTCCATAAAACTCATATTATCCATACGATATTAAAATATATCGCATCAAGTGTGATTAATCTGTCATATTCAGGGGTTAAAAAATGATAAGTTTTTCAAATATTCTTCATAGTTTTTATTAAGTATTTTTTTTAGTATTGCTTCCCTTTTGCTTAAATATTCATCCCTAAGCTCACCAAAAATATACCAGTCATAATACCTTCCAGAAATAAAAAGTGATTTCCTAAGCTTACCCTCAAGAACCATGCCATTGTCCATCAGAACCCTGTGAGCCCTTATATTGTATTCAGCACTCCATGCCTCCACCCTTTCATAGTTTGAAAAATAAAAGAGCATTTCAATCATTGCCAGTGTTGCAATCTTTCCCATGCCAGAATTCCAGTATTCTTTTTTAAGGAAAAGGCCAATACCAGCCCTCTTCATTGGCCCTGGATTTTCGTAAATAGATGCAATGCCTATCTGTTTACCATCTGAGGATTCAACAATAAACCTCCTCCTGAGATTTTTCTTAAGATCTTCCTCGTATTCCTGGATTATTTCATCCATGTTTTTGAAGTTTAATGGCAAGCCCCTAGCATAAAAAGTTCCTAGCTCATCATTTTCAAGTTCATGAACAAGTGATAAATCATTCCTTTCAAGTGGTCTTAGTTTAATATTTCCTATACTGAACATAAAGATCTTTAATTACCCTGTTCCTGCTGACCATACGCCTTTGCAAATTCATTCTGTATGTCCTTGTACTTATCCTCAAGCATCTTCTGCTGTTTTTCGAGCGTTTTCAGCCTGACCTCGAGCGTCTCTTTCTCATCCTCAAGCTCCTTCTTAAGATTCTCCACATCCTTCACGGAAATTAAAATTGAACCAACGCTCTTAAAAACAACGGTATCGTTCCCTGCCTTGGCAAGTTCCTCAAGTGTTTTTGCTATTTCCTTTACCTTTAAATCGAGCTGATATCTCTGCGTAACAACACTTTCAAGCTGCTGCTGCAGTGTTTGTGCCTGTTTGAGCTTTTCCTGTAAATATGGTGTTAGATTCAAATCAACCATTCAAACCATCTCCAGTATCCTCATGGATAGGTTAATCCACCTCATATATGAGTTTATTGCTGCCCTGAGGGCATTCACATCCGAAGCATTGATCAATATTTTTAAATTTTTTTCACCGAGCTGCAATGTAATGGATGTCCTTGGTATATTCCTGTCCCCCTCCACCCTTAGGGCATTGTAAATTATTTCTGGGTTTTCGATATCAATTCTTATCTCTGCCCTATTATTCATCATTTTTTAATGCTTTCAACGAGTTTTGGCACTACAACGTAAAGATCACCTACTATGCCATAATCGCATTCGTTGAAAATTGGAGCATTCTTGTCCTTGTTTATTGCAACCACCGTTCTAGACCCTCTCATTCCAGCAATATGCTGAACCTGGCCAGAGATGCCCACTGCAACGTAAATCTTAGGCTTTACCCTTTTACCTGAAAGGCCTACCTGCCTTTCTTCGCTCAACCAATGATAATCAAGACAAACAGGCCTTGAACCACCGACTTCGCCATGGAGAACGTCAGCAAGCTGCTGAACAACGGCAAGACCTTCTTTTTTGCCTATGCCCCTGCCTGCAGATACAATTATATCAGCCTTTTCAAGGTTTACACTGCTCTTTGGCTTTTCTATCATGTCTGCTACTTTTATCGCAGAATCCTTCTCAACGTTGATTTTGAATTCCTGGGAGATTGAATCCACTGGTAATGGGTCTGTTAACCCGGGTAGAACTGTGAAAATCCTTGCTTCCGATTCCTCCCTTATTACTGTCTTTCCACCGAAGAAGAACCTTTCAGTAGCAACAATACCATCCTTTGGCTCAATTTTCATTACCTCCGTGATTGCCTCAAGATGAAGGATTTCAGATAATAGTGAAGCTATCTCCCTGCCCATGGCGGATGACCCAATAATTATCAGATCGTAGGATCCTTGCTTGAACATCTCTGAAAGCTTTTCTGAAATGTTGTCCACATAAAGATTGTTTCCATGAAGCCTGTAAACATTTTTTGCACCGAAATTCAAAACATTTTCATCAGAGCTGGTGAAGAGATCCAATTCAAAAGTATTCCTGAATAGTGTGAGCAATTGTGATGCGAGATCAGCCTTTTCCGAAAATATCATTGCCTTCATTTTGCCTCACCCTTCAATACCTTTGCAATTTCAGCCACACCCTTGTCAACATCCTCAAAGACAATTCTCTTCCTGTCACTCTTGGGTGCCCTGTTCCAGATTACTTTTTTTGTTGATTTAACGCTTACCTGTAATTCTTCAATCTTCATGGGCTTTCTTCCTGCTGCCATGATCTGTATTAAAGGAGGCAACCTTGGTTCATTGATCTCCTGTTCAACAGATACAAGTGCTGGCAATGATGATTCAAGAACAAAATTCTTGTCCTCTCCGGTCCTTGTTATCCTTACCTTTCTATCCACCATTTCGAGCTGTATTGCATTGCCCAGCAATGGTAGGGAAAGCTTTTTAGCCACCTTACCGGGCACGAGGCCCGTATAGCTGTCAGCCGACTGGTTACCCATTACAATTATGTCGTACTGTAATGTTGAAATCTTCTTTGCCAGGATCTCAGACGTTAACTCAGGATTGTTTTCCCTGTAACCCTTGAGTATTATTCCCTCATCAACACCCATGGCAAGCGCCTCTTTCATGCCCAGCGTTGCCTGGTCACCACCAAAGGTGATGCCGATGACCTTTCCTCCATATTTTTCCTTTATCCTAACAGCCTCTTCTATTGCATTCTTGCTTAAATCCTCTAGCCTATACGGTAGATTTTTAATTATGGGCTCCTGTGTATTTTCATCAACCTTCATCTGGTCTATATCTAAAATTTGCTTGAAGCAAACTATTATGTTGTACATAAAATCACCCTATTGTCTTCAAACCCTTTTTATATCTTTCCGTGAAAGATACATAAATCTTTTTGAATTCTATCCACTGCTTTTTGTATTCCTCCGTGACCTTTGTTTTTGGCTGAGCAGGTACACCAGCAACAACCGTCTCTGGCTCAACCACCTGCCTTATCTTTACAACACTTCCTTCTGCGAGCACAGCCCATGTCCCAACAACAGCGTAATCGGTGATCACGGATCCCATGCCTATTACAACATAATCGTTCACTGTTGCTGTATGCACAATTGAGCCATGACCTATAGTTACCCATTTTCCTATTTTCGTCATTTCCCCTGGCCTTGCATGTATTACAACGTTATCCTCAACTGCAGAATTTTCACCAATTTCAATCGTCCCGTAATCGCCCCTTATTGTTGCATTTGGGCCCACCCAGACACCGTCTGAAATTGTTACGTTTCCGATCACAACAGCGGTCTCATGAACAAAAGCCCTGTCAGAAATTTTTGGAACGCGTCCTTCGAATTCATAGATCATATGCTTCGAAAATGGAAAAAAATATTTAAAATATTTTTTATTTCTTATCTAAAATATTTAAAATATGTTTAATTTTTATAACATAATCAAGAAAAGTTTATAATGTAAATTTACAATTACATTTTATGGTTGACTATAAATTTCAGCTAAACCTAAAGAATATGTTGCCAGCAACATTGAGGAATTTTCCGGATCAGGAAATAGTATATCAGGACCAGAAAAGGTTTACATTTAAGGAGTTCTATGACAGGGTGGGCAGGATTGGAAATGCACTTATTAATCTTGGCGTTAAGCCGGGTGATAAGGTTGCTGTTCTTGACTGGGACACAAACCATTACATGGAAAGTTATTTTGCAATACCAATGACGGGAGCAGTTCTTCATACAGTGAACATTAGATATCCACCAGAACTTATTTTCTATACCATGCAACATGCCGAGGACAAGTACGTGATCATAAGGGACGAGTTTGTTCCGATCGTGGAAAAGGCGGCACAGTTGTTCGATTTCATTAAGGGCTGGATTGTATATTCTGACAAGAATGAAGAAATAAAAACTCTTCTAACACCAAACTACAATTATGAGGATCTTGTTGCTTCTTCAGAACCTATGGATTTTCCCGATGTAGATGAAAATTCACAGGCAACGATTTTTTATACATCAGGTACAACAGGTCTTCCAAAGGGTGTTACATTCTCGCACAGGAACCTCGTAATGCATGCTACAGCATTGTCGATGGCCGTGCACAAGGAACCACTTTACGTGACAGATAATGATGTATTTATGAGCCTTGTTCCAATGTTTCATGTGCATTCTTGGGGTTTGCCTTATGTAACGATGCTCACGGGAAATAAATACGTTCTGCCTGGAAGGTACGATGTTAAAAAAATACTTGAAATGATTAAGAATGAGCATGTGACATTATCATTAATGGTACCTTCAATACTTTATATGATTTTAACACACCCAGAAGTGGAAAATTATGCAAAATACCTCGAAGGATGGAAGGTTGTTATAGGTGGTGCTGCACTGCCAAAGGGCCTTGCAATGATGGCAGAAAAGTATGGAATAAACCCGATTGGTGGATATGGCCTATCTGAGACCTGCCCTGTATTGACAATAGCTCTATTCACGGACAAAATAAAGAAAATGCATGATAAGGACAGGTTCGATTATAAAATCAGCACTGGCATACCAATACCATTTGTTAATATAAGGGTGGTTGATTCCCTCGATAAGGATGTGCCCTGGGATAGTAAGACCATTGGTGAAATTGTTGTAAGGTCCCCATGGTTAACTGGAGAATATTATAAGGATCCTGAGAAGACTGAACAGCTCTGGAGGAACGGCTGGCTCCATACAGGTGATCTTGCTGTTGTTGATTCACTGGGGTATATACATATAGTTGACAGGGAAAAGGATGCTGTAAAGAGTGGTGGTGAGTTTATTCCTTCTCTTCTCCTTGAGAATATTGTTTCTGAAATACCAGAAATAGGTGAAGTTGCACTTATTGGAAAGCCAGATCCAAAGTGGGGAGAAAGGCCTGTTCTGTTTGTTACGACGAAATCGCCTGTAAAAAAGGAAAAGATCTATGAACATTTGAACAGGTACATTGAAACTGGAAGGATTCAAAAATGGTGGGTTCCAGACGATATAATATTCATTGAATCAATGCCAAAGACAAGCACCGGAAAAATTGATAAGAAAGAACTGAGGAAGAACATCTAAATCTTCAATTTTTTTATGTAATAATTATTTCCCATATAATTTTCTCTTTTTATCAAACCTTTTGAAATAAGGTCCTCTATATTTTCCCATGGGATGTCCCTGCCCTCGAGTATTTTTCTCAAAGCATCCTCTCTGATTGGATGGACTGAGATTATGCCCATGATATCGTTCAATGTATTACCGAGGGTGGTGAAATCATCACCCTCAAAATCCGTTAGTGTTTCAACATTTTTTATGTATTTTCTGAAAATGTTGTATGCATTTAGAATTGTCTTTTCATCTGGAATCTTAACCCATTCAAGTGCAGGTGGTCTTGTGGGTACTGAAATATACGCTGTCTCAGGATTTATTTCACCTATGAACCTTGCAGTTTCATCAATGTCAAGATCGTTCACACCCTTCACAAGCATGGTTTCGGTGTTTAGTATGCCCTGAAAATTCTTAGAAAAATCAATTATTCCATTTAATATCTTCTCCAGATACAGATCCCTGAAGGGCACATTTATTTTCTTCCATATTTTTTCATTTACTGAATCTATCTTGAAAGAAACCCAATCCGCATTGATCAATGCATCCTTTACATTTTCATCCCATATAAGTGAAGAATTTGTAATTACAGCAATCCTTATACCAAGATCCTTCAATAATTCAATCTCTTTGCCCAAATTTGTATCCAGCGTAGGTTCACCGTCAGGGACAAATGTAAGGTAGTCTATTCTGATGCCCCTGCTTCTCAGTTCATTTACCCTTTTGCTTACGGATGCAACGAGCTCATCCGGGTCATAAAATCTTTCTCTCTTTGATGTGAAATTCAGCGTTATACCCAGCTGGCAATAAATGCATGAATAAGTGCACGTTTTTGGTACAACATTATTGATTCCAAGGCTCCTGCCCAGCCTTCTGGAAGGCACTGGACCAAATGAAAAATCCATGGGGGTATATTAATGCGATATATTTTACACTTTTCTAAACTTCGAGGCTAGCATGCCAAAATATGTTGGACATGCGTATTTGATTTCTTCAACCACGAATTTCTTTACAGCCAATATCCCGAGCAAAATTAAAATTTGCCAGAAACTGTCAGGCTTTGCATTCTCTATGACATCATCACTAATGTTCAAAATTTCATCTATTCCGTTGTTTTTGAATGCATTCATTACATAATTATCATAAATTTTTGCAAACTCACTGAAACCGTATGGCCCGTTTTTATCATGCGCATGTGCCTGATCCGCACTTATTATTATACCAATCCTGTTCATGTAATTATCAGCTATTTCTGCAATGATTTTTCCGAACATTACAAGCTTTTCTCTGCTGACTTCCCTAGCCGGTGAGATCAAAACAATCTTTTCCACGTACTTGAAGAATTCAAGAGGTATGGATGTTCCCCAGTCCAGTGGAATTCTTGATCCTTCTCCTTCAAGTGCTCCAAAGTTCACACCAACCACAGGAATATTCTCGGCCTTTGCCCTTTCATAAATTTTCATTGCAAGAATTTTATCATTCAGGAGATCCCTGCCATTCGAAATGTGTTCGGCAAAGATGATTGAATTATAATCCATGATCCTTATGTTATGGGGCGAAACAACAACAAATTCTTTTATGCCATTTGCACTTTCACCAATTTTTTCCATCAGTTTACTGAGATCCTTAGTTTCATTATCCTTGGGATCCAAAACCTCATCACCGTGTGGCATCATTGCAAGAAAATCGAGCATGATGAAAATTTAATAAGGATGCATTATATTTATTTTATCATGGTGGACATTGGTGTATTAACAGTACCAGTCCCTGAAAACATAAGAAGGGAGATCATACTTGGGAATGTGGCAAATGCAGAGAATTTAATAAAAAAATATTTGGAATTTTCAAAGGATGCACTTGTCAGGGAAAGGCTTCTCATAGAGCTGGAAAGGCTAAAAAGAATGGACAGGAGCTTTCCATTAAAAAGGAAGGATCTTTTAAAATCATTAAAAAATAGCATAAAAGATTTTGATAATACTGAGCTAGAATACCTAATAAAAAATGGTTATGTGGACAGAATATTCCTTAACGGTGAAGAAAGATTTATGGAAAAGGCCGTTGAGAACATTTTTTTCCTTAATCCTGAAATGAAAAAAAGGAGGATTGTGCCTTCAAATGAAAAGAATGATCTTTTGGATACGAGGATAAAAAAGATCATGGAAGGGGAGATCTTAAGATATAGGATTACTGCTGGCATAGAGCTTAGCGTTGATAAGGAAGCACCCTACCATGTCTGGCTTCCCATACCGATTGAGAATGACATTATATCAAATGTGAAAATTTTGAAAACATATCCTGAAAAATTCAAGAAATCTGAAAATTCTATGCAGGCAACTGTGAACTTTTATGATACTGAAAAAAGGTTCATGGTCGAATTTTCTTATGAGATAACTGAAACAAGAATATCAAAACGGGAAGGGATTTTCGAAACAAGAGATTTCTCTGATGAAAAATTTCCACATGTTGTTTTCACAAACCATTTAAAAATGTTAACAGAAAAAATCACAGATGGTGAGGTGAGTAATTACAAAAAGGCTCTTAAAATTTATAAATGGATTACAGAAAATGTTTATTATTCATACGTTCCACCATACATATTTTTTGACAACATAAGTGAATTTGCAGCCACAAATTTGAAAGGGGATTGCGGTTTTATGGCCATGCTGTTCATTACAATGTGCAGGATAGCTGGAATACCTGCTAAATGGCAGAGCGGTTGGTATATAACACCAGAAAAGGTTACGCCACACGATTGGGCACAGGTATATTTGGATGGCTACGGCTTTGTTCCGGTAGATGCTTCTTTTGGAAACGTGCTAAAGGGTAATGCTAAGTACAGGGACTTCTATTTCGGGAACATGGATGGTTTTAGAATGGTATCAAGCGAGGATTTTCAGAGCACATTTGATCCTGAGAAGAAATTTATAAGATCGGATCCAGTTGATAACCAGGTAGGGGAAATAGAAACTGAATCCGGGAACATTTTTGATTTCAGGAGCAAGATGTATGTTAAAAGTTTTGAGAAAATTCAATGATCATGGATTTCAATGTCCTTTGCCTTGAGCAAGTGGTATAATTCATCCATTGCAACTTTGATTTTTTCCCTTGCCTTTTCTTCATTTTCTGCCCTGGATGCGAGCGTTATGACCATCTTTTTCTCATTATTGAAAATACCCGCTCTAGATTTAATGTAAACATCATGCATTTTTGATATTTCTTCTAAAATTTCTGCAATAGTTGACTCATCCCTGTGTTCAAGAAAAATATGCTTTTCACTATATGCCCAGATGCCCAGTTCCTTTCCGATAATTTCCTTTGCCTCTTCATCAAACATTCTTTTCATCTCTGAAGGCACACCTGGCAGGGCAAAGATCAATGTTCCCTTTTCCTTTACCATTATTCCGGGGGCTGCACCATTCGGGTTTCTTATCGGAATGCATCCATCGGGCAGAATTGCCATCTTCTCCCTGTACTTATTCATGCCCTTTTCTTTTACTATGCCATTTTCATAAAGAAATTCGTATCTTTCTTTAACCATTTCAAACGCCTGCTTGTTCAGTTCTAACGATCTATCTGTTGCATCGGCAATAGCGCGCAATGTCTTATCGTCATAAGTCGGCCCTAGGCCACCAGTTATGATTATTATATCAATGCCTGATGAAATCAACCTTTTTATGTGGGATGATATTGAATAAACATCATCCCTCAAAAAAACAATTTCACGTGTAAAAAATCCCATTGAATTCATTTCATTGCACAGCCAGAAGCCGTTTTCATCATTTACTGTACAGTTAAGGACCTCATCACCGGTGATTATTGCAGCAAATTCTCTCATTATGAAATGATATGCTTTTTTGTTTATTATCTTTTTTACTCAAAAGATAAATTTAATTTATTGTATTGCCTTTACTTGAAATAGGTGAATTGCATGGCAATTGCAATAATGAACATAAACGTGTTTCTTGAAACGATTCTTGTATTTGCTGTTGTTGTACTGTTTGCAGGAGGAATAGCATTTTATATCATAGGCACAGAGAGCATGAAGAAAAAGTCCCTGTACATGGGCATTGCTGGTCTGGGTCTTTTAATAATTTTGGCTGGCATCGGTTATTACCTTGATGGATTAAAGTTCTTTGCAGCGAACATATTGATACCCGTAATATTTTATCTCGTGGCTATGGTAATAGGTGCATTGATAGGGGCCATTGGATACATATTTATGCTTTTAAAATAAAATCCTTATTTTTTCAATAATTCTTGCAGTCATGCCCCAAATTATTTCATTTTTGTAAAAAAAGCATTTTTCTCTGGACTCTATGCCATCCATGTTAATCATAGTATAACCTTCCTTTAGATCCTTTATTGAAGGTGTAAAGAAATATTCTACTTCGCTTTTTTGTGGTTTTAAGTTTTCAAACTTTTCCAGGTAGCAAAGAAATGGATAAACATTAAGCGAAAGCATATTCCTTGGATGCTGAATATCCAAACCGCCTAAAACAATGATTTTATTTATACCTGTTTCTTCATTAAGTTCCCTCAATGCGGTGTTCATTATATAAACATCATACTTCTCAAAATGGCCTCCTGGAAAAGATACCTGCCCTGACCAAGGATCATTCTCGTTCATCACCCTCTTTTCCAAAAGGATATTCAAATCATCATTTATTATGGCACATACAGCAGCATCCTTGCCATAATTGCCCTTGACATTTGTATAATCGATCAACTTTCTGGACAATTGATTAAGATCAAGCATTAATAAATAATATAATAACTACAATTTTTACTTTTCCATAGCTTAAAATAGTTAATGATAATTAAAGATAGTAATGTTAAAAATGGGTTCGGGAAGAAAAACTCTTACGTTTATTCTTTCTTTGACTGTACTGCTATTTTTCATTCTCAATTACATAGCCATGATAATTTTAACCTATACGGGAACAATGGCTGGGTCAAGCGTACCATTTTACGTTATAGCAATACCCATTGTTTTTGTAAGTTTTCTTTCACCTGAGTATGAGATTTACTGGATAATCTTTCTAGTAGTCATTATAACTATAGTGCTATTTTTCATTGTCAGGGATTTTTTAAATTGGAGCACTGACTTAAATAAAAGAGAAATTTCAAAAGAGGGAGAAAGATTCTCAACATTTACAGAACTAATTGTTGTTCTTATTTCATTCACATATTTGACCTATTTCATTTCAATGGCCATTACAAACTCAAGCACACCTTTTGGAAATCCAACGAGCAATGTACCAACGAATTATTTATTGCTCACACTTCTACATGCACCTGTTTGGGAAGAAATCGTTTACAGGGCACTCATTCTTGGCGTGCCTCTTTATTTGATCTCGTTCAGGGGAAAAATACCCTGGTATAGGGCATTCATAGGTGGAAAATTCGAAATAAATAGAACAAGCATCATTATATTAATAATTTCAGCATTCTTCTTCGGTTCTGCACATCTTGTATCCTGGGAACCTGCAAAATTTCCTAGTGCCTTTTTTGCCGGGATTATTCTTGGATATCTTTTCCTCAGGTATGGAATTTACATGAGCATTGCAGGCCATTTCATAATTGATTTCATGGGAAGCTATTCATACATCAATACACCCTTCTGGGGTGCAATGGCCATAATATCCTCACTGGTTTTGCTTGTTTGGTTTGCAGCTGGTTTTCCATACTACTGGTATTACATGAGAGATATGTTTTCCATTGGTAGGAAAAGATCTGATTATTATGCCCAGCCTTTTTTTAATAACCCACAATACCAGAATTACTATCAGCAACATTATCAGAACTATTATCAGAATCAGCAGAACTATGTTCTCGGTTATAAGATCATCTGTCCAAACTGTGGCTTTGACCAGCACAGGGTACTCCCGGATGGTAGATTGCAGTGCCTTAGGTGCGGAACTATCTTCTATTACAATTACAGAAGATAATTTTAGGTTGAATCCCAGATTCGCATGATTTCCTGAGAACGCATCACAGTCATCATTTTTCTCATATTGGCAAGGGATCTCTCATGCGCTTCCTTATCCCCTGAGGAAACAGCATCTTCAACAATCACCGGCAAGAAACCAATGCTCATAGCCTGCCTTGCTGATGTTTCTATGCCTATTTCTGTGGCAATGCCCGTGAAAAATATTGTCTGAATGGATGCGTTTCTGATCATATATTCAAAATTCGTTCCAACAAAAATGCTTGCTGTATTCTTGTTAAGAATAAAATCACCCTGCTGTGGCTTTATTTCCTGAACAATGTCTCCTGGGTTGAAAACGCCGCTATAGAAAAGTTTCCTTGCCTGTGATTCAAATTTTTCAGGAAGTGGAGTAATTTTTGTGTAAAAGATAGGAATGCTCTTTGACCTTGCTTTTTCTATAATGATTCTCAAATTTTTCAGAAATTCTTCTCTGTTAAATATTGCATTTACAAGAGCTTCCTGCACATCCCATACAACAAGAACACTTTTTTCAGGTTTTAAAAAATCCTTTAATTCAACCATGATAAATAATAACCAGATGAAAATAAATAATTTTTTCAATCCCTTTATATATACAATGATCTTTTTCAAATTCGCATGGAAAATAAGTTTCTTGTCTTGTCCGTGACAACACTTGGATCTTTGATGTCAGCAATAGATTCTACAATAATTTATCTTGGAATACCATCAATTGGAAGATTTTTTTCCACAGGTGTTTCATATCTTACATTTGTAATACTAGCTTATATAATAGCATCAACAGCTACAATGGTACCCAGCGGTGCAATTGCTAGAAGGTTTGGGAAAAAAAGAATTTACATTATAGGTTTTTTCACATTTACTGTTGCTTCATTCTTAATAGCCTTATCACCTTCAATAATTTACGTCATAATATTCAGGGCCATTGAAGGAATAGGTGCAGGAATACTCTCTACGGTAGGTATCCCAATCCTGATGGAAGCATTTCCGCAAAATGAAAGAGGAAGAGCAGTGGGCATAAATTCAATTTCTTGGGGGATTGGTACACTAATAGGACCTGTGTTGGGTGGTTTTTTGGTAATGGTTGACTGGCGATTTATATTTCTCATAAACATTCCCATAGGGTTTGTTGCAATTTATTTGGGCATAAGGAGAATTCCATCAGATAAAGGAACGGAAGGGGCAAAGATATACATAAAAAATGTTCTTGGATTTATCACTTTCATCGTTCCTTTGATCATAGGAATGAGTTTCATAAATGCATTGTGGATTATAATTGCACTAGTTCTTATGCCTCTGTTCATAATTATGCAAAAGGGGAATCCTATCGTTCCATTAAAAATAATAAAGAATAGAAATTATTTGCCAATTTTAATAGCGTCTACCTTGCAGGCACTTGGCTTCTTTGGGGTTATGTATTCACTTAGCATTTATCTACAAAATGATCTAAACATACAACCTTTTTATGCTGGTTTGATTTTATCCACATATCCTGTTTCTGCAATGATAGCAAATCCTCTGGGAGGACACATCCTTGACAAATACGAGATAGGAAAAATATTAATGATATCTGGACTTTTGGTACAGGGATCTTTTTTGATTTTACTATCTTTTTTAATGAAATCAACGTTGTTAATTTCCATCCTTATGTTCATAATTGGCTTTGGGGGATCCATTTATTGGGTTGTTTCAACTACGCTGGCCATTGATTCAGCATCTCCGAATGATAGAACACTTGCAAGCAGCACTTTGTATACGTTGAGGAACATGGCGTTGATCCTGGGTATTTCAACGTTTCCCTTATTCATTTCAGTTTTTGATCATTCACAGATAGGATCTAGCATAATTATCCTAAAGATGGGTATTGACATATTTAATGCTGTGAAATCATTTCTTATGACAATTGCCATCCTTGCATTAACTGCATCAATAATTTTGATTTTTTATAGGAAAAAATAATATTGGAAGTTTCATTGTTTTTTACATGAACAATTTAAAAATTATTACTTTTGATTTGTATGGAACTCTAGTCGACTGGAAGAGTGCAATAGGCAATGCTTTGAACATTATAAAACCAGGCATGGTGGATGAATTCTTTAATATTGAATTTAAGAATGTTAGCACTCTTGAAAATTTCGAGAAATATTCAGAAATTCTTAAAAAATCGTTGAAAAAGCTTCTGGAAGATAATAAAATTGATTACGATGATGATTATGGTGAAATGCTCGTTAAAATGTTCTCAAAATCATCATTTTTTGCTGATTCCATTCTTGGGCTTATAAAATTAAAAAGAAAATTTAGCATTGGAATAATTTCTAACACTGAAAGAGCTTTGATAAATATTACTCTGGCAGGCATGGAGGATCTCTTTGATTACATAGTTACTGCAGAGGATACAAAATTTTACAAACCAAATGAAATGGCATTTATAGAAGCGTTAAAGATCATGGATGTTAAAAAAGATGAGATTTTGCATATTTCATCATACCCGGCATATGATCTTGAAACGGCAAAAAAGCTAGGGATAAGAAATATGCATTTGAACAGGTACGGTTATTCCTGGGAATCAGAAATAAAAAGGTTAGATGAAATTTTAAAGATTCTTTGAATTTCTTTCCAAAAGGGCTCTGAAAAATGTAATGCTTGTAATGACAAAGGCGCCGGCTAGCATGAAATTTAGCCAGTAACCAATGTAATATGAAATGTAACCGGATGCCATTGCACCTAGAAGTGTGCCTATCTGTATCATAGCTGTGTAAAAGCCCAATGCCCTTCCCCTACCCTTTTCACCTATGGATTCAAATACAATTACATTTGATACTGTATAAAAAATTGAAAAGGCAATACCTGCTGCAAGGGGATATATTATTAGGTTTGTATATAAAACTGCAGTTGCGGTAAAAAGGAACGTTATTCCTATTAGCATATAGGATGATCCCCTTAGCATTAAAGATCTGTAAAGGTTCTCATTCGTTGCTATCATTCTCTTATTTATGCCAATGTAGAAATAGGTGGATGTTTGAACAACCATGCCTATGAATATAACCAGAAAAACAAGTGTTTCATTAAGGCCAATCTGTTTCAGGCCTGCTGGATAAACTGTGTTGAACAAGCCGGATCCTATATAAAATAAAAATATTGCCATATAAAGCTTGAAAATCTTTGTTTTCCTGAACTCATTTAATTTGAAATTCTTGATTGATTTTAAAACGCTTTCGTTTGTTAGCCTTACCCACAGGAATGGTGTTATGAATATTCTTGAAAGAAATGCATGCATATTCAATGCAAAAAGTTTCCTTTCTCTTCTCTCCTTTGTTTCAGGAATGAGCGCATATGTTAGATCAATAGAAATGAGTGAAATGAAAAATAGAACAATAAGCAGTAGCTTGACGGGTATTGCAATTGTTGTGAAAAAAGAAATACCAAGACCTATGGTACCACCGAGGCTTGATGCCAATTGCAAATTTGAGAACGCCCTTTTCCAGAAATTCTCCTCGACAGTTTCCATTATCAATAGATTCAATGGTGTGGCACTAGCGGTGGCCATAAATGAATAGAATATGTAAATTAAAATTATTTCCAGAGGCGTTTTTGCCCAGTACAGAATTAGCAGTGATATTGACAATCCTATGTATGCTAGCATGATCTGGATCTTTCTCCTTGGATAGATGTCAGAAAATTTGCCCCATACAAATGATGCAAATATGGAAATTAAGGTTCCACCTGTAATCGCAAAGGAAGCCTCAATGACCGTTCCCCCCTTTTCTAGGATGTATAAAACAACTATTGTTGATAATGGACCCATGGCTATGTTTGCAAAAAGTGACGAATAGACCCAACGCATGTTCTGTCTTTTTTCCATGATTTATCTCCTGTTTTTCATCAAAAAATACAATTACATTTATCTTTTTTGCCATGAAAAAATAAAAAATTCATAATTAAAAAATTTTAAAATTTAAGACCAGACGGATTGAACCTGTATAGGTGTGTAAAAACTGTAACCTTGGATATATACATTTGTCATGTAAAAGCCTAAAAATGGATTTGAACTTGCAGAATTATAACCTACTGCATGCCAAGGTATGAAAAGGTAAGATCCACTACCCCAACCGTCATTTGTAATAATCTGAAAATCAAGTAAAATATTTTGACCTACAAAAAAGTTTAATGGTATTGATACAGTTAACCAAAAAGTAGAATTTGCATTATTAGCAGGCGCACAGATGCTTCCATTATAATACACGGTTCCACCACCACTCTGCCCTTTATTATTATTTGATGGAAGAATTGGATTCGTTGGATATGTAGGAGGAGAATAAATCTGAGTCCAAGATGCACCGTTATTATTACTTATGCTTAATATAAACATATCTCCTGGCCAACCATAACCATATAAACCCTGAGCAATATTTGCTTTAAAGGTAAAGTTAAGGGACGCTGTAAGGGAATTAACAAGATCTATAGGGGGTGTAATTAAATTATCCCAAAGACTATCGTCGAATGAAGGATATCCAGAATTATTATTATAATCAGCTATTAAATTTGCGGTTGGTGAGCCTTGAAAACCTAAGTATCCTATACCATTATTAGCAATTCCATAATATGTTGATTTTTGATTGGGAATGATTATCCTCCATCCATCGTTTCCACCATTTGATATTGATAAGAGTACATTATCTATATATGTACCATTGCCAGGAACACTACTACCACTACTAGAAGACGCATATATATCTGGTGCTATATAATAAAATACGAATGTCACACTCTCACCTGTTACATTTAAGGGATTGGGCATGGGTAATCCTGTAGTTGGATTCATTACATAAAGGTTATTGGTATTTACACTATAAAATTCCCATGAAAATGTTCCACCTCCACTGACTCCATTAAATGCTTGATATATTGTAGCATAAAGGTTGTGATAAGGATCTTTTACCTTAACTATATTTCCTAAATCAGGATTGCTATTGTATGGCAAATAAACTTGATACCACTGAGCAAATCCCTCTTTTGAAATATCAACCATCAAAAATATACCATTTTGGGCCTCTGCAATTGAATATTTCCAATACCAAGACAATGTAACTATTGAACCTGTGTATACTGTTACTGAAGGTAAACTTAAATAAACATATCCAAATTCTCCACTTTTCCGATTAGTGTCTATAACATCCTGAATCCATGTGGAATTTGGATATGAAAAGTAATTGGTTTTAGTTATTCCATATTTAATGTTAATATCTCCACCTTTACCTGTTTGAGTCCAATTAGATGCTATTTCTGTATAAGGATTATATAATCCAAAAAGATTTTCTCCAGTTATATACGCGAGGACATTATAATGTGTCCATCCAGATAGTGTAGATCCATTATCGTAGAAATAATATACCTGTTTTGAAATCAATGCTTCTTGCATTGGGGAAATAGGAATATTAGAACTGGCAGGAATGAGAACAAACCTTAACCATTCTGGATTAGGGGATGCAGCATAGCTTGGTTTCCAGATAATTGTGGCTGTTACTGTTGTTATTGTATTTGAAGTACTTCCAACGAGATATATGGGCTGCGAGCTGTAATACATAGATGTTTCTTCAAATGCTTCAAGGGTTACGTAAATTGGTACCGCACCCAGATTTCTCATTGTTACACTAAATAAATAATAGTTATTCAATGTAACCATAGGTGAATTTATGTTTATATCCGTTGAAAGTATTTCAGGAAGTGGATTATTAAATAAATACCTAGATGCAATTAAAAAATTCATCATTAAGAAGTTCTTAGCATATTGTTCAGAACTTGGTAATGCATTTACTAAAGGATTGGAAGAAGTATGGGATGGGGAGTAAGCCTGGGTATGATTCTGTATAAAACCTACTATATTTTCAAAATCATAAGGGAATATTGTTACAATTACATTAGATATATTTTCAATAATAGCATTTCCTACTTTTACTGGATAATAACTAGTACCGGAATATGTACTATTAAAAATAACTGTACCTTTTGAATTTTCATTTAATTTAATTAATGTAAAAGTGCCTGAATATTTATAGATTAGTCCATACCCCCTAGATACATTTGCACCCATGGGACCTAAATTCAAATTTAATTGATTATATGTAAGCCCAATTAAATTTGCTATACTATTATTATTTGAGGTAATAAATGAATTTATTGATAACATATTCATCAAAGTTGAATTCTTAGAAATAGTGCTTGCATTTTCCCCCAAAATAATCAAAGAATATGGGTATTTACTTGTATTTGGATTTGTTAAATAATTTGCTATTGCAGTTGAAAGATTTTTATTCAAATAACCCGTATTGTTAAAATCAACGATAACTAAATTATAATATGGAAAAATATTTTTTAAATTTGCATAATTTTTTATTGAGCTTGATTCCAGATAATTAATAAATTTATAGCTATTTGAACCAAGGGTATTGTTTAAAGCGTTTGTAACTGATGTTATGTTGTTTTTATTTCCATTTTTATTTTGATGTGCATACAAAACAAGGATTGAATATCTTACATTTAAATTAATATTTAATAAGTTACTTAAACCATTGTTATTGTAATTGATTTCCTGAGGATTGTGATTTGGATTTACATAAGCAAAAATTTTATAAGATCCAGGAGGTACATTTGCATACCATGTTACATTTACTAAAATTATAGCACCGTTACCTTGCAAAATTGATGGAACAATTATACCACTGCTCGGCTCCTCTACACCATTTTGATATACATTTACGACCTGATTATTTAAAGTCAGATATAAAGTTGTTGAATTAAAAGTACTAGGGGAAAGATTTTGAATGTAAAAAGTAAAATTAATAGGTTGCATAAACATAGGATTATAATTTGAAACTTTCATATCCGTTAAGGCTATATCTAACCCTGATCTAATTGTAATATTTGATAACCACATCACCATTTTATTCATAATATAGTCCTGTTGGAAAATATACATGTTTGAAAATTCATAACCAACAAAAATAAACTTTCCATACTTCCCTGAACTCCCTGTAGTTCCATATATTACCAAAGAACCAATATTGGTAATATTTGCAAGATATTTTTCATTGTTTGAAATGGTAAATGTAACATAACTATTTATTTTGGGATTGTATGTAATATTTGCTTTATAATTTATCTGAATATTATTTGAATTAGGTGAAATTGATGTTAAATTTTGATATTTAATGGTTTCATTAGATGAAAATTTATTTTGGTAAGTAGTAATAAATCCTGAAAATGTAAAAGAATGTGTACCCTCTATCAATAAAGATCCACCAGAATCAATAAAATTATTTAGGTTATTTATATTATTTAATCCGATTCCGGAAGAGGAATTTCCTGTTATCCATACAATGAGGTCATATCCACCTATACTAGCAACATTATTTGTTGAAGTTAAATATTGAACATCAACAGGATAATTTAGATACTGAAACATACTATAATAATAATTAAAAACACTTATAGAACTTGTTGTGGGAACATTTTCATCATCAACCAACAAAATTTTAGGCAAAACCGTGAATTTAATACTATTTCCAATATTTGGTATGTAAGGTGTAACATTCAAAAATGTAATTTTCAATATATGATTCCCTTCAGCAGGTACATTTCCGCCAACATTAAACCAGTTAATTGTTATAGGTAATGATGTCATAGGAGTTATCGTAAAATATGATGTTGGATCACCAACACTAGAATTAATATAATTCCAACCATTATTATAGCCTGAATAATAATCTGTGATGTTTAATCTAAATTTTTCTGTGTTGTTTGATGGATTATAAATTGATATAAATATTAAATTATTGCTACCATGAATAGGCTCAATATTATTCAATGTCAATGAAACTATTCTTAATGCAATATTTGATGCTGAAGTATTTATCACCTGTATTATACCAATATAACTGGAAAAAATATTTCCAATAGTAGCATTAATGTATACATTATAATTACCAGCTGGAATTTGACTGAAGATATTATTATATTCAAATTCCATTGGGCTAATAAATTCCATAGATTGATTTTTAATGTTCATCTGTGGTATTGATATATTTACCTTAGGTAATATTTTATTTTGTGAATTGTAAATAATATAAGAGGTTATATGACCAGTAAATGTAATATTTGCAATAAAAGGTTGAGGTGAATAAGAGAACCCTATTACTCTTATACCCTGTATAGAGCCCTGTAAAACATTTGACCACACAACCTGATTATTTTGGGTATCAATTAAATATATTGAAATCGTGGAAAGATATGTTACATTTGAAACATTATCCCAGCTTGAATTGTAATAAAAACTATCACCTACCTTAAAATAATCACCTTTTATTTGATTATAAATTTTTGAATATGATAATGTATGGATTATATGTGTATTAGGATTTTGTATAAAAATCTCTAAATTCGTAGAATAGACAGGTAAAGATTCCCCACCGTTGTTTGTAACAGTTACGTTAAAGGTTCCATCTGAATTGATTTGGTATGACGATGAAAATGATGAATATACTTGTGATTTTGGGGGGGGCATAACAGCAACATAATAAAATATGCTACTGAAAAGCACAACTGTTATGGCTAAAATTAAAATTGTACCTATTACCTCAGAAATACCTTTCTCCTTTTTTCTCAACTCACGCATATTTTTATTTTACTTAATTCAATTATTTAAATTTTTTTAGGTAATTACGCCAAAATGAAAATTTGTTTATATTAGAATTTTATTATTCAATTTCATGAACAAAAAGATTGAGGAAATACTTGAAGAGTACAAAAACATTGAATCCTTTTCTCAGGCACAGAGATTAATGCACTGGGACATGGAAACGCATATGCCAGAAAAAGGCATAGATTTCAGAAGCGAAGCAATGGCAAGGATAGAAATGTTCCAGCAGGAAAAGATAATAAAGCTTCATGATAAAGTAGATTCAGTGGAAATGAAAGACCTGACAGATATTGAAAAAGGCATAATCAGGGTTCTAAAAAGGTCAATTCATTACTACATTTCAATACCACCGGATGTTATAAAGGAATTGAGCAGAACAACATCCAAGGCTGCAATGGTCTGGCGTGAGAGCAGAAAAAGGTCCGATTTCTCGTCTTTTGAACCCTATCTGGTAAGGATCGTCGAACTCCAAAAACAAATTGCTTCCTATCTTGGTTATGAAAAACACCCTTATAATGCGCTAATGGACCTTTATGAAGAGGGCTTTACTGTAACTGACGCGGATGAAATATTTGATAAACTTCTTAATAACACAAAACCAATACTTGACAAGATCATTGAAGAAAGAAAGTTCTATGTTCAGCATCCACTTGAAAATAAAAAATACAGGATAGATTCAATGAAAAAGGTAAATGAAAAAGTCTTGGAAATTTTAAAAATGCCAATGGACAGGTTCAGGATGGATGTTTCAGCACATCCATTCACAACGCACATTTCCATGGATGATGTTAGAATTACAACCAGGTACGAGGGAATAAATTTTAAGTCAACCCTATTTTCAACAATCCATGAATCAGGTCACGCAATATATGAGCTCCAGAAGGATCCATCACTTGCTTGGACGCCTGTGGCTGGGGCTCCTTCTCTAGGTTTTCACGAATCACAGTCGAGGTTCTTTGAGAACATTATTGGAAGAAGCATCGAATTCGTTCATTTGCTTTACCCTGTCCTGAAAGAGAATTTGCCATTCGTTAAGGATTATGATGAGCATGATATATACATTTATTTCAACACAGTGAATCCAAGCCTCATAAGGGTTGATGCAGATGAAGTTACATACAATTACCACATTGCATTAAGGTATGAGATAGAAAAGAATTTGCTCACTGGAAAATTCGCTGTAAATGATCTTCCAGAGATATGGAACGATTTCATGGAAAAATATCTAGGCATAAGGCCTAAGAATGTTTCAGAAGGTGTATTGCAGGACATACACTGGTCCCAAGGATCATTTGGCTATTTTCCAACATATTCTCTGGGGAACATTATTTCAGCCATTATCAGATCCCGGATTAAGGATCTTTATGAGAACATAGGTATGGGAAACATCGATTACATAAAGAAATTCCTTGGCGATAAGGTGCACAAGTACGGTTCAATATATACACCAAAGGATCTGCTTAAAATGTCATTTAACGAAAATTATAACCCTGAATACCTTATAGGTTATTTCAGAGAAAAATACATTTAATTTTTTTATTTTTAAGCAATAACATCAGATTCATCTTAGTATGTTCATTCAAAAAATTTACCATTTTTCATTTTTTTGATTTAAAATTCATTTTTAAAAAAATAAGATTTCCAAAAGTTATGGCAAATGAATAGACCTTGGCTATACAATCTTTCCAAATCCACTTTTCTTAATAATATTTATGAAGATAAAGTTTTAATTCAATTCACCATTTCTGGATCAATGGAAAGGAGATTTGCAGATTCAAGGTTTGGAAAAATTTCATTTCTATACCGTGGAGGAAAATTTCCCATAATTGCACTTCATGGTATTGGTTCATCCGCTGAAAGTTTTGCAAAACTTGAAAAATACCTTGACTGGAAATTTGAACTATTTTTCATCGATCTCCTTGGCCATGGAAGATCACCTAAACCGGATATTGAATATACTATAGAAGCGCAGTGCATTGCTCTAGATGACTTCATAAGAAACATGGGCATACAAAATTTTACATTGATGGGCAATTCATATGGAGGCTGGGTATCTCTTAGGTTCTCTTTGAAGTACAATAATCCTGTGTATCTTGTTCTAGTGGATAGTGCAGGTTTGCAACCACCCGTGGGTTCCTTGCCTGAAGATCTTATAAATCAGTTCGTTAGATATCTTGTAAATTCAAACATTAAAAATGATGAAAAGGTTTTGAAAAACATGATATTTAACAATCAGAGGCCAGGATGGAGACTCACTATAAATGAGCTTGAATCAATAAACTCAAGAACGCTGATAATTTGGGGGAAAAATGATGATATTATAGATATAAAATATGCAAAAATATTTCATGAACATATAAAAAATTCCAAATTATTTCTTATTGATGCCGGCCATATGCCCCAGCTTGAAAAACCTGAAGAATTTGCAAAAGTGATAAATGAAAATATTTTTTAGATTTTTATTTCATTGTTTTGCCATAAACGGATATGATTGATCTCATTCCCTGGGATGTGTAGAATTTATGGGCGAGCAGATTTTCTGTTGGAAATTCAACTGTAAGTATGCCACAGCCCTTATTCTTTTCCTTCTTTGCCATTTCCTCTAGAAGTCTCTTGCCTAGACCCTTCTTCCTGTAAGCAGGAAGCACATATAATTCTGTAATTCTCACTTCTTTGGATGGCTCATAAAAATGCCTGTCCATTATTTCTGCTAGTATAATGCCTACAATTTTGCCCTCTTCATCGGCGACAAGGACATCTCTTGTATCAAGTGTAATTGATTCCTTAAGATAATTCATCACTATATTTTCAAGATTCTCTGCAAGTGCAAACAGTGGGTCATGCTCAGAATTGAATTTCTTAAGCCTTACCACAAGTTCTGTTGCTTCCTTCAGATCATTTTCCTCAAGATCCCTAATCCTTATTTCCATATTTCATCATCTCCTTATATCTTCAATATAACCCAGATTCATTAATTTTTCAATAATCTCCCTATTCTTTCCAATAATCTCCTTTGCCCTCATATAAAATTCATCCTTTGTTTCTTTCTTTCTCGCTAAACCTTCTTCAACAGCCTTTGAAGCTATTGCAGCTGCAATCCTTGGAAATACTTCCCATTCCGTCATTTTTGGAATGATATAATTCTCATTTATACCCTTTTCCTCGGCAAATTTTGCAAGTTCCAGGGATGCATGAACGATCATCTTTTCATTGATTTTCCTGGTCCTTGAATCAAGAGCACCCCTGAAAACACCTGGAAAAACCATACTGTTATTTATCTGGTTAGGAAAATCTGACCTACCGGTTGCAACAATTTCTGCTCCATTTCTTTTCGCCTCTTCAGGCCATATCTCTGGTATAGGATTTGCAAGTGCAAATACAATTGCCCTTTTTGCCATCTTCCTGATCCATTCACCCTTTATTGTATTTGGTCCTGGAACTGAAGCTGCTATAAGAACATCCGCTCCTTCAAGTGCATCAACTACCGTTCCCTTAATGTTTGCACCGTTTGTTTGCAATCCAAGTTCATACTTCCATGGATTATTTTTCATTAATGAATCCATGTCTTCCCTTTCTGCGTTTAAAATACCTTTGGAATCCACCATTATTATGTTTTTTAGATTAAAACCTGCAGCTTTGAATAACTTAACCGTTGCGATGTTAGCAGCACCTGATCCAAAAAATACAACATTAGTTTTTTCTGGAGTTCTTCCAGTAAGCTTTAAAGCGTTTAAAATTCCTGAAAGAGTTGCACCAGCAGTACCTAGCTGGTCATCATGCCATACGGGTATGTTCATTTCTGAACTCAATTTTTCTAAAAGGTAAAAGCACTTTGGTGATTCAATATCCTCAAGGTTTATGCCACCAAATGCAGGCTCAATGGCCTTTACTACCTTTACTATTTCATCTCTGTCATGAACATTTATTGGAATTGGAACTGCATCTACACCACCGAGATACTTGAATATGAGACCCTTTCCTTCCATAACGGGCATCGCTCCATAAGGTCCAATGTTTCCAAGACCCAGGACCCTTGTTCCATCTGTTACTATGCCCACGGAATTCCATCTCCAAGTCATTTCAAATGAGAGATCCTCATTCTTTGCTATCTCGAGTGATACAGCAGCTACTCCTGG
>JBMFTB010000013.1:0-29782 GCA_049967255.1 Thermoplasmata archaeon | reverse complement strand
AAACCCAAAAATCAATAGCCCTATATAAATATGTCATAAAAATGTCACTTATTTGTCAGAATTACTCAACACACCACAAGATTTACAAATATAAAGATAGTGAAATTTTAGGAGAAATCCCGAAAAAGGCAAAAGAGTTGGTTCAAAAGTTATCAATAAATCTGGAAGTATTACGTAAAAAATAAAGAGTTAAGGTTTAAAATAATTTTTTGCACTTCTGGTTTAGAGTTTTTCTTTTATCTAATTTCTTTTCTTGTTTGACCTTTGGATTCCTTGTGTCTGAATAGGGAAGTTTGGATGTATTCTCCATGATCTCATAATGATAAAAAATATAGTTTGGAGGATCTCTTACCTTAATAAAAATTTTCATGTTGATTTACCCAATTTTCGTAGAAAATATAAAATTCTATTCTTGTAGGCTTAATCATCTCCCTTTTTTCGTTGATCATATGATCAAACAATATTTTTTCATTCTCTTTGATTATTGGATCTTTAAAATAATCCTCATATGTAATTCTTCCCTGTTCCACATCATTGGCTATTTTATAACGAATAGAGAGATAATTTAAAATTTCTTTTCCCTGGGAATACGCTCTTGCAAGATATTCATTTGCATATGCGTAAAGTTCTCTTTGTTTGCTGAGAAGCCTGTATTCATTTTTTAAATATACTGCAAGAACATATGGATCCAAATCAATTAGCCTGTTTCCTTTTAAAAACCACCACTCCAACAGGTCCCTGTCCCTTTTTGATGAGTTACAGTACTTGCATAAAGGCACTTTATTATACTCATAATCGTCCCCTCCTCTGGCCCTGGCTATTAAATGGTCCCCTTCCGTATTTTTTGGTATTGGTGTTCCACAGATACAGCAGATTCCTTCCTGAAACCTGGATACAGTGTGTTTTGCCGGTCTCTTTAAGTAATCCTCCGCTTTCGAATATACTCTTTCAAAAAAGGTTGGCGCATAAATTAATTTACGATTGATGCAGGCGTGAAGATATTGCTGATATGCAAAAAGATATTTTAGTATCTCTAAATTGCTGGTTTTAAGTAATTGTTCAGTAATCAAAATCTCTCCCCCTCTTCATTTTTCAACCTGTTTTTATTAATTTCATAATTTATGTTCAATGTATGGCATTGCTTGCTATTTTCACATTTTCTTAAAATGCAGCCTTTTTTTATAAACATCTTTATTAGCCGCATACTATAATATTTATATTTTAGAACACGTCTTTCACCTGTCAATTTATTAAATGCAGAAAATTTTACCTCCTGATCAAACATCCATAATGCCCCCACTTTTTCCAATTTCTGGCAAAAATTCTTCAGACCCATTCCTATAATTTCCGGAAAATAAGTGTAATATTGATCCTCTATTCCTTATTTTCATAATCATTTTTTCTGAAACCTCTGCATTTTTCTTCAATTGATCTTTGCAACTTATGTATTGCATGTATGTAGTTAATTCACACTAATATTTAAATTTTGTTACAAATATGTAGCATAAAGGTTAAATTTTTGCATTATATTAAATTATCAATGGTTAAAAAATATGGGTCACCGAGAATTCCAAAAGCGTTATTTGATGAGGCAGAGAAATTCATTGTTGAACATCCTGAGTTAGGTTATAGGTCTGTTTCCGAATTGGTTGCAGATTTATTGCGGAGAAAATTAGAAGAAGTTAAAACAAAAAGATAAGAACTCAATATTTTACTCATGAGTTTACATAATAAAAATATTTTTTATTGCATTTGATTCATGAACTGGCTCGTGTCCAAGCCTGTGATCTGCGTGTAAATGCTTGTTGTAAATATGCTTGAATATATAAATAAAAGATATAATAATATTAAAAGCGCACGTTTTTTAATACAAAAAACAGTAAGTTATTTTTAGTAATATTTTTATATCATTAATTACTACTTTTAGGGTGATAAAAATATGATTGGAAGTCAAAGCAGTATTCATCAAGGATATATTCATGGAATTATCAAAAATAAGGATGATAGAATTAACTAACGGAGATAGAATAATTACAGAAATTCCAAAGAAAGTGAGAGAAATTTTGGAAGGATTAAACGTAAAAATTGATGACCTTGTTATTAAAAATCCGGGAGATTAGGATCTATGATTATTATTCAATTAAAAAAGTATTCACTCAAATAACATATGATTTAGAAAATTGCGTTAAAATCTTCATCTTGCATATTTTTAATGTTATTATTCTATGTATAAGATAATATTAATAAAAAACTCTAGTAAATAAAATTCATTTATCCATGATCTGCTATTACATATCAATAAATTTTTTGTAAATTTTAAATAAAAATATCCCATAAAAATGTTAAAAAATTTATCTTTTTCTTTACTATCTTTTAAATAATTAATGATAAAATTTAAATTCACTAATAATAATTCATCTGAGATGGAAAAAATAAAGAATTTCAGGTACATAGTGATTTTTCTGAGCATGCTAATATTTCTTATTTCATACATGGACAGGGTAAATCTTTCAGTTGCAGTGCTGCAAATGCAATCAGAATTTCATCTTACACTTGAGGAAATAGGTTTATTGAGCTCTATGTTTTTTGTAGGATATATGATATTTCAGATTCCGGGGGGTATCTGGAATGAAAGGTATGGGCCTAGAAAGATAATGTCCTTAGCTATGACATGGTGGAGCATTTTTACCATTCTTATGGCTGCAGGAGTAAGCTTTCTTTATCTTTTAGTCGTAAGAACCATATTTGGTTTTGGTGAAGCACCTCTATTCCCTGGAAACGGCAACCTTTATTCTCGATGGTTAAAGAAGGATGAACAAACAATTGGCTGGTCATGGTCCCTTGCTGGTATGGGTTTAGGTCCAATACTAGGTACAATTCTATCGACATATATTATGCTTAATTACGGTTGGAGATGGATATTCATCATCTTTGGAATAATAGGACTGATACTTGCTATCGGATTTTATGCACTAATAAGAGATATGCCAGAACAATCAAAGTTTGTAACAAAAGAAGAAATTATCAAGATCCATAGGAGTTATGAAAATCCAGAAAATGAAAGAGGAAAAAACACAAAGGAATTTGCGCCTTGGAAAAAATTGCTTGCATCAGGTAGATTCTGGGCTTACGGATTTACCCATTTCATCTCTTCATACGTTGTTTATGGATTTTTAACACTTTTACCTATTTACCTTGTTACTTCAAGACATTTTAGCAAGGCTTCACTTTACTGGGCAGGGACATTACCATGGATTGCATTCATTGTTGCTATGCTAATAGGAGGCTATTTCATAGACAGAGCGATTTCAGAAGGGTCAACACTCTTTAAAGCAAAGGCGATTCCTTCATCAATCGCGTTTATTTTATCCGCCATATTCATCATACTAGGTGCATTTTCCGGATCACCTGTTCAGGCTGTGTTATGGCTTTCCCTAGGTCTGGGAATGCAGGGAATTCACGGCATTTCAGTATGGTCACTGGCAGCAAGCATGGCACCCAAGTTCTCTGGGTCATACAGTGGTTTTATGAACACCGTAGCTACTTCGGCAGGCATTATAGCCCCAATACTTACAACAGTTATCGCTACATATCTTGGCTGGATTTATGCCATTTCATTTATGGGTGTTCTTTCCTTGATTGGTGCTGTTCTATGGTTGGTGATGAAACCTGATTCATCTTTTGTACCTGGACTGATTCCCTCATATTCACCAACCAAAAAATAAATTTTTTTAATGATTTTTTAACCATTTCGAAATGTCATCATATACTATTTTTCTATCTATTTCATTATGTATTTCATGGAACATTCCATCATATATTTTCTTTGTTTTATCTTTAGATCCTATCAATGGAAAAGCTTTTTCTGTAGCTTCTTTTGGAACAATTTTATCCGATCCACCATGGAGCATAAGTATGGGCATTTCTATATTTTTCAGATCTTTCCACACTGATCTTGAATATCTATACATTTCATAAATCAGATTAACTGTTGGATTCTTGAATACAAGTGGATCCTTTATATATGCTTCCCAAATATTTTTTTCATGAGTAAGAAATTCTGGGTTTATTGGTAATTTAACCCGTGTCCTGGGTGAAATTTTTACCATTAATGTCATTACAAATTTTGTAAATGATCCTGCACTTACCATTGTAGCCGGACCACTTGTTATAGCACCCCTTAAATTTTCTTTATTTTTAGATATATATTCAAGAACTATTAAGCCTCCCATACTATGACCATATATAAAGAAATCATTTATGTTTAATTTTTCATTCATTTTTTTAATGAAATTTTCTGTATCTTTTATAAAATAGTTAAAATTTTTTATGTATCCAATATCACTTCCGTTTGCAGTTTTTCCATGCCCTCTGAGATCATACATAATCACTGAATATCCACTCAATACAAGATTTCTTGCAAATTCATCGTACCTCCCGGTATGTTCAGCAAAACCATGAATGCCTATAACATGTCCTTTGTTATTCTCAGCCTTCCAATATCTGTAAAATATATTTAGTCCCGTGTCAAGAGGCAAAATTCCCTCTGTATAAATGATCATGGCTATTGAATTAACTATCGGGTATTAAAAATTTCCATATATTTTAAAATACATCTTTACGATATATTTGTAATGAAATTTTGTCTAGCATCCGATATCCATGGAAATATTAAATCAACGAAATACCTTGTGAATACATCACATATTTTAAAATGTAATGCAATAATTCTGGCAGGGGATCTTACTGCTTGGGGGGATATGACGAGCATATTTCCTATTTTTAATGAATTGAATAAATTCGAAGGTCAGGTAATTTCTGTCCTAGGGAACAGTGATTACGAAAATGAAATAGATATTGTTAAAGATTTTAGCAACGTTAAAATTTTACATGGAAATTCCTTAACTTTAGAACATATAAAGATCATTGGTGTATCAGGTATACCTGAAACTAATGAGCATGGTTCCTTTTTTTCACTACCAGAATCAAAAATACTAAAACTTCTGAAAATAGCATTAAATGAAAGGCCAACTGAAAAATTTTTGTTATCTATTTCTCATATTCCACCTCTTGGAATACTTGATTTCACGAGATTTGGCACACATGCAGGTTCTAAAGCAATTAAAACATTTATTGAAAATTTCAACCCTGATGTGCATGTCTGTGGACACATACATGAAAATCCTGGAATCGTAAAATTTATGAAAACAACCGTAGTTAATCCTGGATTGTTGCATAAAAATGATCCACTTTTTGTTCTTGAAATTAATGAGAATATTAATTTATACAGAGCAAAGACTTGATTTTATTTTATAATTTTTTTAAGTGCTTTTTCGAAATTTTCATATGCATCATCAGTAAACAATACAATACAAATTTCTTTAAACCTATTTGGATTTTTATTTAGGAATTCATAAATTGCCTGGATTGATGCTTCTGATGCTTTATCCATTGGAAATCCATAAGCACCCGTACTTATTGCCGGAAATGCTATGGATTTTAAACTATTGTCCAATGCTAACTTTAAGGAATTAAAAAAACAATTTTTTAAAAGTTCCTTTTCTTTATATTCTCCTCCTTTCCAAATAGGCCCAACAGTATGAATTACGAACTTTGCCTTTAAATTGCCACCTGTAGTAATAACGGCTTCCCCGGTTGGAAGACCATCTATATATTTTTCTTTTCTTATTTTTAAACATTCTTTGTCTAATTTTTTCCCCGCTTTCCTGTGAATTGCACCATCTACACCACCTCCTCCCATTAAACTTGAATTGGCAGCGTTTACAATTGCATCACACTCTTCTTCTGTAATATCACCCTTTTTCAATTTTATATAGGTTCCATTTGATTCAAAATCCATAAATCCAGAATAATTTTTAAAAATAAATGTTTTTTTATCATATTACACGATCAATCCGCCAATTCTCTGGGTAGTAATCTTCGGAGTAGTATTTGAGAAATTCAGAATTCTTCTAACGGGAAAATACACTTAGTTGCAATTTATTGCTTCAGGAATACTTGAGCAGAGTGCCTTGTTTATATCAATATTCTACGGTCTAAATATTGTTTGGTATAGGGAATCAGGTCTATTTTCAAAACTTCTTATTTCTCCTGCAATACTATTTACCATTGCTTTTAGAAAAATATCTTGCTGCAGGTATCAGGGGATTGACTCTAGTGCAAGTAATACTGATTATAATTATTGCAATGAGCATCCCACTGGATAAAACATCCTTTATATTTTAGGAATAATACCTGTTATAAATTTAATAAGGGTAGGAAAAGCTTGAAATTCTTTATAATGAAAAACACATTTTTATCAATTAAATAAAAGATTTATAACTTATATCTATCACTAATAATTTTTTAAATGATATATATAAAAACTTAAGCATAATTTATAATATTATATTTTTATTATCTTAATATTAAAATATTAAGTATTATTTTCAAAGAAAAATTTTTATTATAATAAAGTATTATATTAAATATGGCAGTTAATTCTGAGAATAAAAATCCTCAAAAAGGCATGCGATATGCACAGGCTATGGGAAAATTCATAGGCTACATAGCATTATTTATAATAATTTCTGTAATACTTCAATTTCTGATATTGTCTTTTCTGCCCAAATATGGAATAAGCATTGGCTCTTATTATATTTATATCAATGTATCTCTTACCATTATTTTAGGTTATCTTATCATAAAAGCATTTTCTGATCTCATTTATGTAATGCTCAAAGCAAAATATACAGAAGATGTCGCAAAGGCATTTAGAAATGTATTTCTTCTGATAGGCGTTGGTGCATTAATAACAACAATAGCAGGTGAGGTTGGAGGTGGTCTTGCAGGTGTTTCAGTAGGTGGCTTTTTAGGTATAGTTATTGGTTTTGCTACTCAACAGGTAATGGGTCAGGCTGTTGCAGGACTATTCCTTTTAATATCAAGACCGTTTAAAATAAACGATCTTGTAATACTACTAGGAGATACAGGTGTAGTTGTTGAAATAGGCATTCTTTTCACTGAACTTTTGAAAGATGATGGTACCAGAGTGCTCATCCCAAGTAATCTCATAATAGGTCACCAAATATACATTCTACCTAAGAAAACACAACAGGAAAAGCCTAAAACATAATAATTTTTATTTAAAATTTTATATATTATTTTTCATCCGATAATTTTTAATCCGATTTTTTATTACCTTATAATGTGATTTACATGAAAGGTAAGGATGCTCTGGCATATGTACTTTATAATGTTGGCTGTATACATCCCTTTATTTTAAGCAGAATAATAGCTCTAGCCGAATTATCTTATCTTAAAGATAATAAAAAAAGACTTACAGATTTAAAATATTCTGGTGTACGGGGAGCCTTTTATATAGAAAATCTGAATGAAATTATTGACAAAGATAATTGTTTTAAAAGACATGAAGGGGATCCTGTTAAAAAAATAATGGGCTGTATTGAATACGTTTGCGACCTTAAAAACCTAGATGAAAATATAAAGTATCTTGATGATTCTATTGAAAAGGCTTATGATCTTACAGAAAATGAGCTTAATGAAATGGTAATAAAAGATGAGCACTACAAAGAACTAATTTCTTGATTGGAAAAATGATGGGAAATTTAAGAAAATTAAGGGTTTCTTTCGGTATGGAAAATGATTTTACATTATCAAATAAACATTTTGGTGATTCTAATTTCTTTTTAATTTTAGACATCTATGAAAATGGAGATTACAAATTTTTAGAAAAAAGAAAAAATACATCTTTGGATACAGCTAATGAAAAAATTCACGGTGATGTGAAAAAATTCAGATCTTTGATCCTTTTACTAAATGATGTTGACATTTTAGTTGCTTATAGAATGGGGCCAAATTATTTGAATATAAAAAATAAGACGAATAAAATACCGTTTTTAACAAGAACAGATAATTTTCAGGAATCTTTAGAAATTATTAAACTAAATTTTGAAAAATTATGGGAAGATAAGATAAAGAAATCGATTTAAATAATTTTTGAATCTTGAAAAAATTGCTTCGATAAATATAATTAATTATAATTTTTCCTTTTTACAACAATTCCTTAAAAAGATCAGAATTTAATGAAAGATTTTATTTAAAATTCCTTAAATTTTTCAAATAATAAGGAATAATATTTTAATTTTTATTTAAATGAAGTTTTAAAAATAAGGATTTTTATTTATAATTTCATTAATGTATTTTCTATCTCATTATAATCCGGTTCCTTTCCCGGATCTTCACTTATCCATACATACTTTATTTTTTTATCTTTCCCTATAATAAAAACCGCTCTTTTTGATGCTTTAAGACCCTTAATACCAGCAAAATCTTCGTGTAATCCTGCATATGTGTTACAAACTTCCTTATTAAAATCACTTAAAAGATCAAAATTTAAATTATTATATTTTGCAAAGGCATTCAATGAAAATGGAGGGTCTACACTTATACCAAACACTTTTGCATTAAATTTATTGAACTTGGCTATTGAATCCCTGAAAGTGCACATCTCTTTTGTGCAGACAGATGTAAATGCCCCTGGAAAAAATGCAAGTAAAATATTTTTTCCGTAAAAATCAGAAAGCCTTTTCATTTTCAAATTTTGGTCTGGAAGAGAAAAATCTTCTGCCTCATCACCAATTTTCAATACCATAACATTCACCATATGTTTATTGTTAAATATTATTTAAATATTTTTCTAATTCCCACATTATTTTGATAAATCACAAAAAATAAATAAAATCATTTGAACAAATTTAAAAAATGAGAAAAATAAGTGCATTATGAATAAAAGTAATTAATCTATACAGGAGAAATAAAAAATCAGTAAATAAATGCCTCTTCATGGAATGTTTTTCCTCTTCTCCAGTAAAGATATATCATTACAGGTATGTTGATGATTAGAATAATAAATCCTAGCACTGCTCCTTGTGGTATTTCGCCTGTAGAAATAAATTGAAATGATCCTAGTGCCAAGGTTGACCAGCCCAGTGGAGCTAACATTATTGTTGAGCCATAATCTATCGTAGACCTGATAAACACTAAAAGAAAGCCCTCTATTATTCCTGGCATTATGAGTGGAAATATTATTTTTCGCATAGTTTCAAAACTTGATTTGCCCATTATCTTTGCTGCTTCAAAAAGACTTTTAGATATTGAATTTACTGAAATGTCAAGCGCTCTAGTTGAATACCCAAGCCTTCCAAATACATACCCGATTAATAATGCAATGGGCACAGAATTTATTAAAAAACCAGTTAAAGAATTTGAAAAAACAGACAAATACGTCAGACCTATCATCACGGATGATAAAGAGAAAATTATTAGGATTAAAAGATCTATGAATCTTTTTCCTTTTATAAATCCTGTTTTTACAAAATATGTTGATACAAATGAGATTAATACTGCAAGTAAAGCAGCAGAAATTGATATTATAAGCGTAGCCCATACTGAAAAAGGATACAAAGTAAGTGCCTGAGAATAATTAGAAAGTGTGAATTGTGTAGGTATTGGTGTCATTACCCATCTCGCAGAAAATGATGAAAGACCCAGAATAATTACTTCTAGGACAGGCAATAATGCAAAAAGAAATGAATATATTGCTAGAATTGCAACAATTAATTTATTTCTGGTTATTTTGCTGTGAAATCCCTTTCCACCTATTGTTGAAAACGAAAGCCTTTTTTGATAGATTGTGTATGTTGAAATAATTATAAGATTAATCATCAGCAAAACTGAAAGTAATGCTGTTGCAATTCCCCAATTAAAGAATGAAAATAACTGAGTATATGCCAAAGCAGTTAATAATGGAAATGTTGGAGGTGCAAGTAAAAGGGGCACAGATAATGTTCCAGATGTTAATAAAAATACTATTACCCACCCAGAAACAAATCCTGGCATAAGCAAAGGAAGAGTTATTTTTAAAAACGTGCTTATTTTAGAAGCACCATTTACATATGCTGCTTCAATCAACCTGTAATCAAGGTTATCAAACGCGAGTGTTACATACATTACCATAAATGGTATTGTGGACAATGTCATCACAGTTAAAAGGCCTAGATATGAATAAATTGAAAAAGGCATAAATTTTGTATTGGTAGAAATTATGATTAGGTCATATGTGACTATAAATCCTGGAATGCTAATCCCAATACCGAGCAAAACTCTTATTATACCTTTAAATGGCATATTTGTTCTTGCCAATGCATAGGAAATAGGTAATGAAAGAATAAAAGATAAGACAGTAACTGAAAGGCTTAAAATAACAGTATCAAACAATGCCTTAAGATAATAAACATTTGTAAAAACTTGATAATAATATGATAATTTTAATGTCAATAAATAATTTTTACCCAGAAATAGATTAAATATGCCTGATGGAACTCCGGAAAATGCCGTTAGGAAAAAAGAAATTAAAGGTAAAACTATGAATACAACTAAAAATAAAAGAAATAAAAAAGTAAAAAGGTTTGAAATAAACTTTGTTTTAGCGATCATCCTGTTACTTCACTTGAATATTGATTGAATATTGCTGTTATGTTCTGAGCATTCTCTGCTGTCCAGGACTGACTGTAGTTCAAGAATGCATATTGCTCTTCTTGCTGCAATGTTGGGAAGTATGGTGGTGGTGTTATATTGTAAGGCATTATTGAAGGTTTCAAAAATATTTTAGGTAGTAATGACTGCCCCTGCTGTGAAAGTACCCAGTTGATAAAACTTTCAGCGGCTGAAAGATGTGGTGCACCTGCTACAATACCCATTGCTGTTGGGCCAAGTATGTTCTGATTAACCATTATAGGAATCAATGGATATCCATCAAGCTCATGATAGAGAACAGGCCCATTTATCCAGTCTACGGTGATTCCTCCAGTTCCTTCACCTACAATTGTTTCAGCGTGCTCATCGTCAGGAGCAATTGGTGAAACAGTATTATTCAAAAGAGCACTTACATATTGTTTGAAATATATTGTGGCAGCGGGCATTCCATATTTTTGTATGTAAATCTGGTAAATTAATGAAAAGAATCCCAATCCTGTTGTTGTTGATGTTGATGGGTTTTCAATTACTATTTTTCCTTTATATTCTGGGTTTGTTAAATCCCACCAGGAATGCGGATACATACTTTGATTAATCAGGTTTGTGTTTACAACAATTCCAAGAATGTTGTATGTGAAAGAATACCATGTCCAGTTTGAAGCATAGAGCGCCGGATTGTTTATATAAGCGGAATAATTCTTAAGCGCTGGTGGTTCGTATGAAGCCAATACTCCTTGATCTGCAGCTCCTATGTATGCAGAAGGCGCCCCTCCAAATAGTACGTCTGCCTGTGGGCTAGATTTTGAAGCAACTAATTTACCAACGAGGTCTCCCATGGACCCATATACAGCCACTACCTTTATTCCTGTGTCAGCGGTAAAGTTATTAAAAAATGGTTGGGCTACGTTTGCACTATAATCCGCATAAATCACAACCTCCTGTGGGGCAGATGTTGTTGATGGTTTCTGTGTCAAATAATATGCACCTACTGCAATTGCTGCAATTATTATAACAACTGCAACAATTATTGCTATGGCCTTTCCTGATACAGCCCCTATTTCTTTAAAAAAACTTTTACTAATTGCCATGATAGATCTGATCCAAATAACAATATATAAAGATTTCTCTCATATTTTATTTATTTTATATATAACATTATAAAAAATTTATATATGTTCAATAAAACATAACGTATCTTAAGAGTTATACAAAACGTTAATATACGGTAATTTTCATTAATTCTTGAGTTGATAATTATGCCGAAGGATTTAACCCAAATTATTTCTGATCTAGTTTTGGATTGGGAAAATCCAAAAAGGATTGTCTTTGGACGTGGACAAACAAAAAATCTCGGAAGTATATTAAATTCTTATATGCAAGTGAAATCTGCAGTAATTGTCACTGATGAAAACATTGAAAAGGCGGGCATTCTGGAGAAGGTTACTTCTAGCGTAAATGGAACAGGTATTAAAACAGATATTTTTAAAATACCTGTACATGAACCTGACATGGAAACTGCGAATAATGTTGCAAACTATGCACATTCAAAAAGTTTTGATGCAGTAATAGGTGTTGGAGGTGGAAGTGCTATGGATATGGGCAAGCTAATGGCCATGATGAAAACGAATCCTGGGAAACCTCTTGACTATTGTGCTCTTCCACCAGATGCTTTATCTGAGAAAGTAAAAAACAGACCAGTGCCTGAAATTCTAATACCCACAACTGCCGGTACCGGAAGTGAACAATCAAACACGCTCGTGATCATAGAAAATGGATATAAAACATGGATCACAAGTAACAAGCTTTATGCTACAATAGCACTGGTAGATCCTGAGAACACATATACTACACCTCCAAACGCAACAAGGTCTTCTGGGGTAGATGCAATGTCACATCTTCTTGAAGGTTTAGTATCTTCATTACATAATCCAGTTTCAGATGGCACAATTATTGAAGGTGTGAAGCTCGTTTATGACTATTTGCCTAGATCTTACAACAACGGCAATGACGTTGAAGCAAGAACTGCACTTTCTCTCGCATCAACAATGGGAGGCTGGGTTCTCGGTCTTCCCTGGGTAGGTGGCCCAGCTACTATTGGTCATTGTCTTTCTGAAGGTTTCGGGCCTAAACTGAACATCCCACATGGTCTGGCATGCGGATTAATGTTACCACATGTTATTGATTTCAACAGGAATTTCATTGGTGAAAGAATGAAAAAAGTTCTCATTGCTATTGAGCCTGATGAAGATTATTTTGATTTCACGATTCAGGAAGCGATCGATGCCCTTATTCAGAAAATTGTTGATCTGTTGAAAGCAGTTGAAATAAATCCTGCCGTAAAATACAATACAAAAGAAAGTAAGGATACCTTCTTCAACATGATTGATTATGTGCTAAATGAAAGACAGTATCTGTACAATCTTCCTGCATATAATCCAAGAAGGCTTACTAAAGATAACCTTACTAACCTGTTTGAAGATATATGGGAAGGTAAATTTTCAATAAATGAATTTTAAATTTTTTATATTTTTATCCATTCAAGGTCAAGTTCTTTCAATTTTTCCATTTTTGGTACTCCTTCACTGTCCCAACCCCTTGCATCATAATATTCATTTAGCATTAGATCGAAATCTTTGATTGTACATTCTGGAGCATTGGCATATTTTCCAAACTCCGGAATGCTCAAAACCCTCTTTGGTAAATAATCGTCTTTTCTCTTTATGCCTTCGCGCACATTAAACATTCTCTGGACGTTGTAACCTCTTTCTCCGATCTTAAGCAATTCCTTACCATCAATATCCCAGCCTGTAAGTGCTGAAAGTTCCTTTGCAAGATCGTCCGGAGTAAGGCCTGCATAAATATAGAATTTGCACATTCCGATCATATCGGGTATGATGCCATAATCATGTAAAATTTTTGATGCTATGCCTTTACCTTTTTCATCATATCTATCCACCTGATTGGGGTCTTTTAATCCATAGGGTATAAGACCAAAATCAACTTTATAGGCATCATATGCCATTCCTTCAACAGGATGGATATGGCTCATTCCTATATTTGAACATGCATAAGTGAGTGCTAGGGCCTTGCCAGACCTTGGGTCATGTGCTGCCCCTTCAAGACCCTTTACATGAATTGCAAATTCTTCAGAACCCCTTCCTAGTTTCCTCGATGCGCGTAATACTCCATCAGCAAGAACATTGCCTAGCCCATTCCGTTCTGTAATATCCTTCAAAAGTTTTATTGCTACATCCATATTCCCCCAGTTTAGATCCAGATCATAATCATTCTTTTTTATTATGCCATGCTCATAACAATCCATAGCAAACGCTATTGCAGCTCCAGCAGAAATTGTATCCAAACCGTATTCATTGCATAAGTATGTAGCATATACAGCTGCGTCTATATCATCATTTAAAATAAATGCTGTAAATGCAGAAATTGATTCATATTCCGTTCCACCATGAACAGGCGTTTTCCATTTCACTGAATCGGATTTCGCTACCCTACCACACTGGAGTATGCATCCCGTATAGCATGGCTTTGAACTCACAAGATTGTATTTCTTGAATTTGTCATAAAGCTCTTGACCCTTACCCCATGAATTAGATCTCCAGTTCTTTGTGGGCCAGTCGCCTGCATTATCACATTTGCCAAGATCTCCTGTTGTTCCATCCTCCTTTAATCCTAAATTGCCTGGTATGTTTAACAACTTTTTCGCCAGTTCCCTTGCTACTTTTGAAAATTCATCCTTGTTATAAATCTCTATCCTTTTGCTTCCATGAACTGCAATTGCATAAAGGTTCTTTGAACCCATTAACGCGCCACCACCTAATCTGCCAGCTGCCCTGTCACCATTAAACATAATGACTGAAAAAAGAACCTGATTTTCACCGGCCTGACCAATGGATGCTATCTCATAATCTTTACCTAACTTCTCTTTCAAATAAATATTTTTTTCACCAGTGCTTTTACCTGCAATTTCACTTGCGTCCTTTATTTCAATTTTGCTATCGTTTATTACAAGATATACAGGTCTGTCAGCCTTCCCTTCTATGATCAGAACATCATATCCGGCTTTTTTCAACATCGATCCAAAATCGCTACCAGCCCTAGATTCACCAAATACATTGTTCAATGGGGACTTAAAACAAACATTAATGCTTCCCGAACCTGGTGCTACTGTTCCTACAAAGGGTCCTGTGGCAAATATAATTTTGTTATGTTCTGAAAGTGGATCTATGCCTTTGGGTAATTCCTTGAGTAAAATTTTTGCTCCAAGAGCTGAACCACCAAAATATTTCTTAGCATCCTCTTCATTTAATTCTTCTATTTTTGAAATCTTTTTTGTTAAGTTCACTCTTAAAATTTTCCCAGCATAACCATATATCATAATAAATGGAATGTCAAAATCAATATATAAAAATTTTCAAAATAAAAGTATGTTCTAAAAAGCATATCAATTTTTCAGTAATAAATTTTATTTGAACTACAAACATTACCATTTTAATGAATGATAAACAGCTTGGATATATTTTTATGGGTTTAACATCATTTATCTGGGGTATTGGTTATACAGCCATTAAGATATGCATGAATGTTTTTGATCCGTTATCCCTTGGCTTAGCTAGATTTATATTTGCATCGATACTTTTTATTCCAGTCCTAGTTAAATACTGGAAAAAAATTGAAAAAAATGATCTACTGGTAATAATTTTAATGACATTAATAGGGTTGACAATTTATCAATTTTTTTATAATGCTGGAGCATCAGATATATCAGCTGGTTTAGCTTCAATACTGATATCAACAGAGCCAATTTTTATTTATCTAATTTCTATTGTTGTATTTAAAGAAAGATTATCCATACTAAAAATCTCTGGCATTCTGATATCTTTTTTTGGAATTGTTTTTATTTTTTATAGTGGATCAGGTGAAATAACAAAGATAATTGCTATAATTTTTATTTTAATAGCATCTGTTTTATGGAGTTTGTATACAATAATTTCAAAGTTTATACTTTATAAATATGACCCGTATCTAATCATTTCTATTGTTACGATTTTTGGAGCAATATCACTAATGCCAATTTTGCCAACAATGAGCACAGAAATAATAAAAATGAATACTATCGAAACTTTTTCACTTATTTTTCTTGTTATATTTGCTACATTTCTGGCCCCCATATTTAATTTTAAAGGTTTAAAATTACTTTCAGCAACAAATGCGGGTGTATTCTATTATCTCCAACCTGTGTTTACCGTTTTAAGCGCTTACTTCTTAATAAATGAGCCTTTGACATTAACAATAATTATTGGTGGAATATTAGTTATAAGTGGCGTTGTCCTCGTGAGTTATAAAGGATAAAATAGTTTTTAAAATATTTATCTTTTATAGTTTAACAAGTTCCAATTTTTACTAAAACTATTTTTTAAAAATAAAAGATTTATAATCCGGGATTTCCAGAAAAGCCCATTCACCATTTTTCCCTTTCCAACTTGAATTAATTTCGAGTCCAATTCTAATTAAGTTTGGTGTTTCAAAATATGCCTTTACTTTATCTTTAATGATTTTTTTGGAAATTATTTTTACCTTGAAAGAGTTGTTTGGATTTTCATCACTAATTTTCAGATCATTCATTCTCACAATTAATAAAATACTTTCACCTTCATTGAGATCTGGTCTATTCTTTGGAATTACCTTAACTATACCTAAATTATTCAATTCAATTGTTGCTACATCACCTTTCATATCAATAAGTTTTCCATCCAATACAAGATTATCCCCAATAAATTTTGCAACAAAACTTGAATAAGGTGTGTTGATCAATTCATCGGACATCCCCATCTGTTCAATTACACCTTTATTAATTACAGCGATTTTATCACCGATTTCAAAAGCCTCCTCCTGTGAATGAGTAACAAATAGGGTTGTCAGGTTATTCTCCTTTACAATGTCAAGAATTTCAACGAGAAGTTCTTTTCTTATTTTTTCATCAAGATTGCTGAGAGGCTCATCCATCAAAAATAATCTTGGTTTTACTGCTAGAGCTCTAGCAATTGCAACTCTTTGCAACTCCCCTCCAGAAAGTTCCGATGGCCTATTTTTTCTTTTAGAGAGTAATCCAACAGTTTCAAGTACATCCTTTAAAATTTCTTCCTCTTCCTCAGGTTTCTTATTTTTGATTACAAATTTAATGTTCTGTTCAACATTCATATGTGGCCAAATAGCATAATCCTGAAAAACCATGCCTATTCCTCTCTTATTTGGTGGAATTGTTGTAACATCTACACCATCAAATAGAACATTTCCAGAATCTGGTGATTCCAAACCTGCAATGATTCTTAGTAATGTAGATTTACCTGAACCACTTGGACCGATTACAACAAAAAGTTCTCCATTATTTATTTTCAAATTAATGTCATTCAAAACCCTTAGTTTCCCAAAATTTTTGTTCAGATGATTAACTTCAACGGTAACCATAGCAAATCTTACTATTAAAACGAGTCCTGGTATATAACTTTTCTTAAAACTTTTTGAGATTTTTTAGATGTATCATAAAACTAGATTATTTTACATGAAAAATATTTTAAATTACTTAACGTTATCCCGATGCTGATATGCATGATTGACAGTATAATAGAATCAAGAAAAAATGACATAAATAATATTAAAAATGGAGTAGATATCTTAATAATTGGAGGAGGTATTACTGGTGCGGGAGTAATAAATGTTCTATCTACTCTTGGTGTTAGAGTAGCCCTTATAGATGCTTATGATTTTGCATATGGTACGAGTAGCAGATCCTCAAAGTTGATACATGGTGGTCTTAGATACATCGCAAACGGTCAGTTTTCCGTTGTAAAAGATTCTGTGAGGGAAAGAGACTTTTTGCTTGAATACCCAGATCTTGTAAAAAGAGAAGATTTCTTCATACCCGTTGATGATTATTCCTGGTCCAAATCAACATTGAGGTTCGGTCTATGGGTTTATTCATTCTTTTCCAAAAAAATCAAGGCAAAATGGTATTCCAAGGATGAAATTTCAAAACTTTATCCTGCTCTGGCAAATACACCACAGAGGGGTGGATATATTTATGCTGAAGGTATAGTAGATGATTCAAGACTTGTTTTAGAAAATATAATGTCAGCAAAAATGAATGGTGCAATAGCTATGAATTATGCAGAATTAACATCATTGAACTTTGATGGAAATAGGGCAATTTCCGCAACAGTAAAAGATAAAATTACAGGTGAAGAATTTACTGTCCCCTTCAAAATGATAATTAATTCTGCAGGACCTTGGGTAGGTAATATTTTTAAAATGATGAAAAATAAGTTTAAGGAAGTTGATGATTTAATTGGAATGCTCAAACTAAGTAAAGGAGATCATATAATCATTAAAAAAGACCTTTTTCCTGTTGATGTTGCAATTGCAATAAGATCCCCAGTTGACAAGAGGCAGGTATTTGTGATTCCCAGAGGGGATGTTGTAATTATTGGCACAACTGAGATATATTATGATGGTGATATAGCAAACCCGAGACCAAGTGAAAATGAGATTAATTATTTAATAGAATCAGTGAAAAGATATGTAAAGAATATTTCCAGGGATGATGTAATAAACGCATATTCTGGTATAAGACCCCTATTTGGAAAAGGTAGTGATCTTGGTAAGATAAGCAGGGAATACAAAATAATAAAGAATGAAAATGTCATAAATATAGTTGGTGGAAAAATAACAACATATAGAACGGTTGCAATAAAATTATCCAGACTTGTGATGAAGGATCTTGGTATTAATGGCGAACCCTTCATCAATTTCAAATATGAAAGAAATGTTCTTTCCGAAAAGGATAAAATTGCAAAAATATATGATATAAAAAATGATGATCAAATTTCATTTGCCTATGATATACTTTATGAAAATGCTTTCCACATTGATGATATTCTATGGAGAAGGGAAGGTTTTTCTATATTTTCAGACGATGCGGGTATTTCAAAAATTGATTCATGTCTAGAGGTATTGGCTAAAGTATTAAATTATACAAAAGAGGATCTAGAAAAAGAGAGGAAAATTTATATGAATACTATTTACAAATGAACGCTATATTATAAATCCAATTGTAATACCTATTAAAGGGGATATTACCCAGAAAATTAATATTTTCAGCAGTGGCTTTAATATGAAATATCTAGTCTTATAAGATAGACCCACGCCCAAAATTCCGAGTGTCATTGTCTGTGTATTTGACAAAGGTATGCTGAAAAGTGTTGCAATTTCGACCAGAAGAGCAGATGTAAGTATTGAAATAAGTGCTGTTGAATATCTTAGGGAATATATTTCAAAACTTACCCTTCTTAGAACCCCTTCACTTATAAAATATGCACCAAGTGCTGTACCTATAATAATAAAAATAACACTTTCTATTGAAAAACCGCTTATATTAATTATCAGACCAAGAGTATTTTCTCCAAGTGTATAGGCAGAAAAAAATGATGTGACTAGCAATAAAACCTTAATTGTACTTGTTGTATGCCAAACATTTTTAAATTTAATCCCTTTATAAATAATTCCCAGTAAAAATGATAGAATTATTGCAGAAATTGGCGCCAATATCCACATAAAAACTATCTTTATAGCAATATTTTCATTTTGAAATGTATTGTTATGGAACATAAGGCCTATACCTATGCCAACAAGAGCCATTGTAAGGGAAATTGGCACTCTAGTTAACTGTGCTATTATGAAAATTAATATCGTTCCTGAGATTATTAAAAACAACATGAAACTGCTTTGTGGAAAAAGTGCAAGCGTAGTAGATTTCATGTATTCGCTTCCAATAAGCATTCCTGAAACAAAACCTATGATTGCCAGTATTTTTGAATAATTCTTTTTGAGCACATTAGATCCAACTAGTGATCCAACCGCAACAGAAAGGTTATTGCCTGCTACTAAAGCTGCAAGTATCGAAGCTGTAAGAATTAACGGCCAATATACCAAGCTAACACCTCAGTATTTTATTTTGATATTTTCTTTGATGGTCCAAGTGGTGAAAGATCAATCTGAATTGTTTTTATTCTTGTCATTTCATCAAGGCTGTATCCTATTCCTTCTCTTCCTAAGCCAGAATCTTTGTTTCCACCAAATGGAAAATAGCCAGTTCCATGAGAAGGAAAATCGTTAATAGTAACGCTTCCCTCTTCAAGCGCCTTTGCTACACGCCAAGCAGTGTAAAGGTTATTCGTAAAAACACAGGAATCTAAGCCATAGTTTGACATGTTCACTATTTCTATTGCATCCTCTATGCTTTTTACCCTTATTATAACTACAACAGGTCCAAAGGTTTCCTCCCAGGCAATTCTAGAGTCTATGGAAACATCATCAAGAAGCGTTGGTTCAAAGTAACATCCATTGTGCTTTCCACCTTTTAGGAGTTTAGCACCCTTCTTTAAAGCATCATTCACAAGATCCTGAACCTTTTCAGCTGCTTTTTTGTTTATTAATGGCGTAAGCTTGATACCCTCTTCAAGAGGATTTCCAAGTTTATAACCATCAAAAATCTTTAAAATTTCATCCAGCAATATATCATGAAGATCATCTATCACTAAAACCCTATTGATAGAATCGCACCTCTGACCAGAATATCTCAATGATCCATCAAGAATTTTTTTAGCAGCTAATGAAATATTTGCATCCTGCGCAACAATTGCCGCACCTTTTCCACCAAGCTCTAAATGCAATTTTTTCATATTACATATTTCAGCCACATGCTTTCCGGTTGAGGTACTTCCTGTAAGTGTGATCATTTGCACTTTATTACTTTTTGCTATATAATCTCCAACTTCACTTCCGAGGCCAGTAACCATATTTACAGTTCCATCCGGAATACCTGCTTCCTGTAATATTTTGGCAAAAAGAAGCGAAACTGTTGGATCATCACTGGCGGGTTTTGCTACAACTGTATTCCCTGCAAGGAGTGCAGGAACAACCTTTGATACCATAGAAAAAAGTGGATAATTAAATGATGATATACAAGCAATAACACCCAGAGGTTCTCTTAACACTATTGCCACTTTACTTACTTTGTCTTCTGCCCAATCACCAGGTATATATTCCCCATATATTTTGCTTGCATCTTCCATAGTAAGCTTTATTCTGGCAAGTGATGTATTGAACTCCCCCTCTGCAAGTTCTCTTGTTTTTCCTGCTTCTAGCATTAAAACATTTATGAAATCTTCTCTGTAGTTTTCCATCAAATGTCTTGCTTTGTTTAAAATTCTGATTCTTTCAATTGCCGCAATTTCCCTTATTTTTCTTCTTGAGTTAAAAGCTGAATCCACTGCCTTTTCAACATCTTCTTGATTTGATCTCTGTACCCTTGCCACTAATTCATCGTTTATTGGCGAAATAATATCTAGGTATTTTCCCGTTTTAGATTCTACCCACTTACCATCAATAAAATTTTTAAATATCTTAATTTCATTTTCCTCCCTATATATATTACTGAACACATCACCAATTTTTTCTAGACTTTTCAAATTTATATCTTTCATTTCTCTCACCGTCTAAGCTATTTCATATAATAAGGTTATATTTAAATATTACCAAAACAAAATTAAAAAATATTTAAATAATACAAGAAAATTTAACAAGCATGATTTCAGAATATGGAAAACAAATCAGAATGGCTAGAATTATTAAAGAGGATGGAAAAACACTTATTTCAGCGCTTGACCATGGTGGTGAAGATGCTCTTCTGGAAGGTATTGAAAATATTTATAGAATTATAGATATAGTAATTAAAAATGGTGTTGATGCTATTCTTATAAATGAAGGCATTTTCAGGATCTATTCATCTCAAATAAAAGCCAGAATACCTGTTATAATGAATATTCCATTCGAAACAGGATTTGCTGAATATGCATTAAAGCTAGGTGCGGATGCTATTAAAACAACATATTTTGGACCTGTGCCAATTCCTGTGGAAATTGCTAACAAAATGCGTAAAATAGCAAAGGAATCAGATGAATTTGGCATACCTTACATCAATGAATATATTCCATTGGATGATAATAATAAAATTTCGACAGATTCAGTTTTAATAGCTAGAGCTGCACGTGCCGCTGCTGAATATGGCGCAGATATTGTTAAAACTTCTTATGGTACAAATTTTAAAATAATTGTCGAAAGTTGTCCTGTACCTATAATTATAGCCGGGGGGGATCCAAAGTTTGGAGATATTGAGACAATAATGAAAGATGTAATAAAAAATGGAGGTGCAGGAGGAGCTATAGGTAGATCAATATTCCAAGACAAGGATCCTGGCAGAAAGGTAAGAAATCTTGTAAAAATAGTACATGGCAGTGATTGAAAATGCTTGCAGCCTGTTATTATGGGGCTAGAGATATAAAAGTAGAAGATGTTGAAATCCCTGAAATTAGTGATGATGAAATTCTTGTTCAGGCATACACAATAGGTATTTGTCCAACAGACGTTAGGTATTATCTTGGTCTCAGGGGGGAATCCACATACGACAATGATAAATTTACTATAGGTAAGAGTACATATGGTTTAAGCGGTCATGAGGTTTCAGGTAAGGTTGTTAAAATAGGTAAAAATGTTAAAGGGATTAAAATTGGTGATTTTGTAGTCCATGAGACATTCGTATACTGTGGTAAATGTGAATATTGTAAAAATGGTAAAATTAATTTGTGCACCAATAAAAAAGATATTGCAAGGGGGTATTCACAATATTTTAAATTACCTTACAGATTTGCCCATGTATTATCTAAAGACATAGATATTGATGATGCTGCATTTGCAGAACCACTTTCTGTTGCAATTCATGCAGTTAAAAGACTTGAAAAGGAAACGGATAAAGTAGCTATTATAGGTGCTGGGCCTATGGGAATACTGTTGGCATTTGCTGCGAAAATCAGAGAAATTGAACCTGCATTAATTGAAATAAATGAAAAAAGAAGAGATTTTGCCAAAAGCCTTGGATTCCAGCAAGTTTATAATCCGGGAGAAGGCAGTTTCAAGGAAAAAATAAATGAATTAACAGGTGTAGGTTTCAATGGAGTTATATGTAGCGTTGGAGGCAGAGATGCAATAGGATTGGGTATTGATATTGCAAGATCTGGAGGGACAATAATAATTTTTGGAGGTACTTATCCTAAAGATTATCTCCAGCTTGATCCCAATTCAATTCATTATTCCGAAAAAATCATCACTGGATCAAGTGACCATACAACAGAGGACATGGAAGAAGCATTAGATATTATAAAGAAAAAGGAAATACCGTTTAAAAAACTTGTTACAAAAACATTTTCTTTGAATGAAATAAAAGTAGCCTTTGAGTCTGTTATTTCCGGCAAAGAAATGAAAGTTCAAATTAAAATAAAAGATTAATATGAATTATATAGGAATAGATATAGGTTCATCATCAACAAAGGGTGTTCTTGTATCAGATGAATTTAAAATCATCGGAAGAGCATATAAAAGTCATAGCCTATCAGTTTCAAATGGAACATCCACAGTAGATCCTGAAATATTTTACGGAGAAACTATTGAAATAATTAAGGAATTGGCAAATGATTCATTTAAAAATAAAATAAGTAAGATCATTATGTCTGGTTTTGAATCAATATCATTTGTAGGCATAAATGGTTTAGAGGTAATACCGGCTATGACTTATCTCGATACAAGGGCAGATTTAATTCTTAAGGATGTTAAAAAAATTATTGATGAGGAAACTATATTTTCAATTTCAAAAAACAGAGTTAGTTCCATATTTGAAGGTTATAAATTGATTTATGCATTTATAAAAAATAAGAGAAAATTTAGAAAGGTCTGGAAAGTTCTAGATGTGCCAAGATATGTTTCATACAGGTTAACAGGAAAAGCAGTAATAGATAAAACAGCCGCAATGCTTTTTGCACCATTTTATGATGTTGATAAAGAGGATTGGGACAAAGATCTTATTGAATCCTTTAAGATTGATAGAAACATTTTTCCTGAAATTTATGAAAGCCATGAGGAGGCAGGTATAATTAAAAATGATTTGGGAGAAAAGTTAAACATAAAAGATGCAACCGTTCTTGCAGGTGCACAAGATGCATATTCTCAGATGTTATCATCAGGAATCATTGATGAGAATGAGGCATCTTTAATATATGGTACAACTGCAGTTTTTGATCTGGTTCATACTGGGAAAAAATTCTCTAAAAATTTTGTTAATACTAGGCATGTTGTTCCAGGAAAATATATTATTGAGGCTGCAATGTTCAATACAGGTTCATTAATTTCTTGGTTTGAAAAAACATTCAATAAAAGGGTAAAAGAAATGGATAAAAAAATAGATAAATTAAAAAGGCCTTCAAATATAATAACTGTTCCATTCTTTTCTGGAGAACGTGCACCATTCTGGAATAACAATATTAGGGGATCAATAAACTATATAGACCTGAACACTGGAACTGAAGACATATATCTTTCAATTTTAGAGGCTATGGGTTACTGGCTTAAATATGTAATTAAAGAGCTTGAAAGTTTAGATTTCACCATAGACAAAATTTATTCTTCTGGGGGTGGTACTGTAAATAAAATTTGGCCTAGGATAGTTTCTGATATTTCAAATAGAACACAATTAATAGTTAAAGATGCTGGTGCTGAGATGGGAGATGCTTTTATAGGACTTTATTCAGATAGAATAATAAAAAATTATAGGGAAATTAGGGATATGGTAAAAATTGATAAAGAAATAGAACCTGATGATGCTATAAATAAAATGTACTTAAAGAATTTTAAAATATTTAATGAATTAATAAACAGGTAATGAAAGTTTATATATACGTACATAATAAGAAGAAAACATGATTGGAATGCAACAGACTTATCCTTGGCCCCCTGATTTTTACACAATAAAATCATTGAATAATGCTGCTAAAATAGTGTCTTTGATATTTGGAACCATAATGATTGTTTTAGGGGCAATTATGATGATTTTCCTTTCAGGATGGGTATTTCTGATTTTCGGTATTTTCAACCTGGTTATATATTATCAAATAAAATCCATTGATAATTTTTTAAATCAACAGAGGTTTTTTGAGGCAAAAAATGAAACACTTGTATGGGCTATCGTCGGTCTGATACTTTCAGGTGTGGTTGTGGGTATTATACTTTTTATAGCATATTTTAAATACGATGACCTTTTGAAAATTTATCCTGGAATTCCTCCATTTCAATAAATTTTTAAATTTGAATTTAATATGGAATCGAATGATATGGAATTTGAGTAAAAAACAAAAATACCTTTTAATATCAACATCCGGTGGTTTTTTATTATGGGGTATAGTATCAGCTATAGCACCACTTGCAATATACTGGTCTTTTATGCAGAATGAACCTAAATTTTATATATCATTTGTACTGATAATTGGACCAATTTTCTTGATTATTGGAAATATTATTTTAGGCATAATTTCTGATAAAATAGGCAGAAAAAAAATATTCATTTTAACATTATTTATTTATATTTTAGGAATAATAATAATTGCCATTTCATTGAATTTAGAAACATTACTTCTTGGTCTTGCAATTTCCCAATTTGCAGTTGGTGGTGAAGAACCACCTGCTCTTGCTCTTTTATCAGAAAATTTTTCATACATAAAAAGAACAAAAACCTTAACACTTATACCGAATTTCGTTAACATTGGAAGTTTAATTGCAGCTCTGATTTTTCTTTTATCTTTTTTGAGCTCTGAAGAATCACAGAGGTTATCTTTAATATTTATTACAGCAGTAATATTTTTTATATTGATTTATACGAGAATACAGATACCTGAATCATATCTCTGGCTTAAGGATAAGGGTAAGGCAAAAGAGGCAGAAGAAATTAAAAAAGATATATTTATTGAAGAAAATGGTAAAAAAATAAAAATACCGGATTTAAAAATTTCATTTATTGTACTTGTTTTACTTGGCACTTCACAGTATATGAGCTTCTGGCTTATGGCAATTGCCATAGGCCCATATATATTTCCTTCACTAACAAACTTGATAATATTTATTGCAAGTTTTGGTGCCTCAATAGGCGCATTTGTTGCAATTCCAATTTTGGAAAAAGGAAAGAAAAAGTTTACATTTTTATCATTTTTAGGTGGTTTTTTAACAATAATGGGGATTTTTATATTAAATTCATATCTTAAAAACATAATTATTTTTATGTCACTACTTTTTATAAATATGATATTTAGCGAACTTGCATGGGTATCCAGAACAAATCTTGAACCGGAAGTTTTTAAAACATTGAGAAGAACAACTATGATAGGACTTGTTCGAGTATTACCAATTTCATTATATATAATAGCCTTGATTGTCACAGTTAATTTTAATATATATCAATTTATCTTAATGAACGTGATTTTGTGGTTGGTTGGACTTCTAGGCTCTATAATTTGGATTTTTAAGGGTGTTGAAACAAAAGATGTGAGTATAGATTATAATTAATTCATAATACAATGAAAACATTTATATTATTCAAATTAGATTAGCATCAAAAGGGGGTGAATAAATTTGACTAAATATTGCCCTAATTGTGGAACACCTAATGATGACAATGCCAGATTCTGTATTAAATGTGGATATAATTTCGAGCAGCAGACTGGACCTAGTGCCCAGTATAAAACACAGCAGCCAGCATACCAACAAGGACAACAGGCTCAACCTCAGCCATCCCAAGTTCCTACACCTTCACAGGGGTATACGCCGCCTCCATATCAGCAAATGCCTCAAACTCCATCACAACCATCTGGTTATCCTCCACCTGGACCACAACCCTATTATCAACAACCATATCCAGGAACAACACAATATAACCAAGGATTTCAAAGTGCAAGCACGATGTCACTTTTAGCGTTTATCTTTTCATTAATACTTCTAATAATATATGTTGTAGCATTAATATCAGATGCAGGGGACATAGCAACCATAAACTCATATGTTGCTTCAGGTGCCTTACCTTCAATGTATGCTTCAACTATTTTAGGTGAACTATACGCATATATCATCGTTTACCTGATCTTTATAGTTTTTGACATTTTAGTATTTTTAAAAACATACAGGATTTATAGTTACATAAAAGCGTACAGATTTCAGGAAGCACATCAACTCGACTCTATTATGTGGATTATCTTGGGATTTATATTCGGCGGTATTATCACAGGAGTGTTCATGTTACTTACTAAGTCAAACCTTGAAAAAGGACTGGGCTACCCAAGTACCATATAAATTTTTTTTATTTCCCAATTTCTTTTTCAGCCAGTTTGGTTCCTTCAACCATTGAAATTAATTTTCTATATGCAATTTCTCTACTTCTTGTTCTTAAACCACAGTCTGGATTTATGACTATTTTGTCAATGTCGTAAAATTTTGATACATAAAGTATTCTGTCCCTTACAAGTTCTGGGGGTTCGATAAAATCAGTATGTACATCGATGACTCCTATGCCGATCTCCCTGTTTTCACCATAATCAACCAAGTCCTTTATTATTGAAAATCCCTTTCTAGAATCATTGTCTGTACCTAATTCTAAAGGGTCCCTGTTAGAAAATTCTAATGCTAATTGTGTTGTTTTCATTTCTAAAATTTCAGGATAAAGGGTTCTATAATCCTTGCTATAGCATATGTGAGAACTGATTTTTATATCATTAAGATTCCTGACTGTTTCATTAAATATCTCCACAAACAATGGTATTTCATCAGGGTGTGTTGAGGCTGCAGGCTCATCAATCTGTATTCTTAGAACATCATTTCTTTTCCAGTTATTTTTAAGATCAATAATTTCTTCTCTTATTACTTTTGCTAGGTCATAGCCTATATCAATTCTTTTACCATAATAATCGTTGAAAGACCAGTCTAAAATAGTATATGGTCCTGTTATGGGTATTTTAAGATCCTTATTTGCAAGTTGCTGGGCATCCAAAAATTCTTCAATATATGCTGAAGATTTTCTTTTTATTGGCCCTACAATGCTTGCCTTTTTATAATACCTATTATCAAATGATCTAACTTTTCCATAATATACAAAACCATCTAGATGATCAACAGGATGTTCATACATTTCCCATCTATACATTTCACCGCCAATTCCTACGTTATCCAAACCTGCAGATTCCATCATTTTTATTGTTTCCTCAAGAGCTTTTTTCTTCAAATAATTAAATTCCATTTTCTTATATGTCCTTGTTAAATAATCTGGCTTTTTTATGCTACCAATTTCCTGCTTGTAAAACATTATTCCACCACCATATAATTTTTCATAAAATCCACCTTTAATACTGCAATCTTAAAAGGTAAAAATTCAAGGCTTTCATTTGTTGTTATTGGAAAATCATATTTTTCTGAAAAATCTTCCACTTTAGTTGAAAATACATCTATCTTTTTTACAATTATGCCTTCAGTTATATCAACATTATTTTCAGTTTTCAGTGCATATGGTAAAGGAAAATCTGGAAATATATTTGAAAATAAATTAGTAAAAACGTACCCATTGAATGAGCCTGTAGAATATATTTCAGCAGCTTTTTTCAAATCCTCAAGATCCTGAATAAATGGTTCCCTGAATTCTACAATATCAAAATTTTTTGCTTCCGAAAAAATAATTTCAGCAAGTTTATCAAGCAAAATTTCTCTGCCTATATCTACTTTTATTTCTGAAACTTTCAGAAAAGAATATGGACCAGGTAAAATGTTTTTTAGTTTTTTATCGAAAATAAATGGAAGCCCTAATTCATTTTTCCATTCCAGTATTGATCCTTTTTTTTCTGGAAGATTTTTTATTATGGGTCTTCTAAAGAATGTATTTGTTTCTAGATACCTTGTTAAAGGCCCTGCTTCAACATTTTCTAAATTAAGCGTAAATGGTCTAAAAATATCATTCCATGATAAAGCAGGTTCTGATACATATGATAGACCTTTCTGCCTTTCTATCCAAAATCTTTCATCCATTTCAAATGTGTAGATAAGAGATTCTAAGGTATCTCTTTTCTGCTCAAATCTATTTATCTTTTTTACCAATTCATCTGACCTCGGAAAAATTCCAGATACTAGCATTTTTTTCATTCTTTTTCACCATCCTTTTAATTGCATATATGAATTCCACGTTACCCAGGGGCATTATATGATATCCTTCAACATAATCTTTTGTTTTCTCCAATATTGAAGAAAATATTTTTAGATTTTCCTGAAAAAGATCTTTTGATCCTAGCATCCTTTTTTCTATTTCATTTGATATGTTTATGCCTTTTTTATAAAATGAAATCATCCTTTTTGAAAATATAGGCATGAATCCAGCATATACAGGGACAGCCAAATATTTGATCCATTCATTATTTTTTATGTAATTTTCATCATATATAGCCTGCGAGATAAAGAAATCAGCACCATTTTCAATTTTCTTTTTTACAAATCTTATCTCATTTTGCCTCGATAGGTTTATTGTTGCTCCAATGAGCATATCAGATCCATATTCATACCTGTATTTTTTTATTAAAGAAAGCAATTGAAACACATCTATTTCCCTTACCTCTTTGAATTTAGAAGAATGATCACCTGATACAACGAAAAGACCGTCTAGTTGCATTTCCAATGCTGCTAAAATTTCAGATATAATGCCTGGTCTGTTTCTGTCCCTTGTGTTTATTGTACCAATTGCTTTTATACTATATCTGTTTTTTAATATGTATGCCATAGGGATTGAACTTGGTCCAGCTTTTCCGAAAGGATTGTCTGGTATAGTAATGAATTCTGCTTCCCTTATTATATCGTAGTAATCTTTGCGTGTATCTCCCTGGGTAATTTCTATCGTTAATTTCATTACAAACTGTAAAATTAAATTACCTATAAAAATTTTATTTAATAAAATATTACTAAGGATAATTAAAACTTAATTATCTACATCATATTATCAACATTATGAAAAAATTGGTTAAATATAAAGTCAACTACTATTCGCTAAAGCTTAGGAGCTTGTTGCTAGTCTTCCCATCTACCCATGAGTGGAGTTTCATTGAACCGCAACGATTGGCTGGCTGACAGCAGCCTGAAGTACTCGGATCTACCGAGTACCTCGATGTTCCTTGAGGCATTCAGATCCGCATTCAGTTCGAAACCGCAATTCTTGCATCTGAATGCTGAGCCATGCCTGTTATTTTTGTCTATA
>JBMFTB010000012.1:0-29869 GCA_049967255.1 Thermoplasmata archaeon | reverse complement strand
CAGCCAATCGTTGCGGTTCAATGAAACTCCGCTCACGGGTGGAGCAGGAGACCAGCAACAAGCTCCGAAGCTTTAGCTTAGGAGTAGCTGACGAAAATACAGTTCTACTTTTTGGAAGTGAAGAACAAAAAAATACGCTGAAAGAAATAGTTAAAGCAAAAAAGATACCTGCATTTGCATTCACAGAGCCAAGCGGGGGTACAGATATAACAGGCATAAAAAGTATTGCAAAAAAAGATAAAGACAAATATTTGATATCTGGATCAAAGAATTTTATTTCAAATGCTCTAGTTGCTGATTATTTCATTTTATTCGCAAAGACGGCTGAAAATTTTAAGGAAAAGGGATTTTCAGCCTTTCTTGTAAGGAAGGGGATTGAAAATTTTAAGCATGGAAAAAAGATTCATCAAACAGAGATAAGAGGGTCTGCAATATCTTCGCTTCATTATGAAAATTCACCAGTTGATGAAAAGGACATTATAGGAAGAGAAGGACAGGGTGTAAAAATATTTTTAACAGTACTAGAAAGATCAAGGCTAGTTCTATCTGCTGGTTCCCTTGGCTCATTGCAAAGAATATACGAAGAATCTGTCAAGTTTTCTAATAATAGGACAAGTGCTGGATTACCAATCATAAATTACCAGTTTATTCAGTATTATCTTTCTGAAATGCTGAAAGATCTTGAGGCGGCTAGGCTTTTATTATACAACGCAGCTATGCTTCTAGAAAGAGGAATGCCCATTGGCTTGGAAAGTACTGTAGCTAAACTTTATACCACAGAAGCTCTTGTTAAAAATGCAAACAATGCAGTACAACTCATGGGTGGATATGGATATACACAGGGCACAGTTATAGAAAGGTTAGCAAGAGATGCACATGCTACGACATTTGGCCTAGGGTCGTCTGAGGCAATGAGGATACTTCTTACAAGATACATGAAAAAATAATAATATGAGAACTATAATGCTTATTTATGAAATTAAAAATAGTCGTTCTAAACGATGATCTTGCACCCAAAGGAACACTTCACCTTGCGCAGCATGGTGTATCCTACTATATAGAAACACAAAATGGGAGCACATTTGAGCGTATACTCTTTGATACAGGTTCAAGTTATTTGCCCATTAAACAAAACGCAAAAATTTCTAATGTAGATCTTAAAAACATTGAATCTATTGTTATTTCACACTGCCATTATGACCATACGGGTGGTCTTTATGATATTTTAAATGAGTTTGACAAAAATGTCTTTGCACATCCATCCATATTCAGGGAAAACTTTTATTTGCCATACAGGTACATTGGAGTGCCAAAGGATCATAAGTCAGATCTTATGAACAGAAAGAATTTTATTTTTATTAAGGAACATATGAAAATATCAGAAAATATTACAATGACAGGTGAAGTTCCGAGAGAAAACGGGTTTGAAATTCCTGAAAATATGTTCTTTTTGGAAAATGGCCAGATCCTACCTGATATGATGAAAGATGATAATTCAATTTACATAGATCTAGGCGATTCAATTTTTTTGATTTCAGGCTGTTCACATGCCGGAATAGTGAACATAAAGAATTATGTTGAAAGAATATCAGGTAAGGAAGTTAAATATATTTTGGGTGGTTTGCACCTTTTAAATGCAGGCAAAGAAAGGATAAATTTCACAATAGAAAATCTTGAAAGAATAACAATGTTTCTTGGCCATTGCACAGGTGATCTAGCATTGGAGAAATTAAAGGATAAATTTGGGGATAAGGTTAAAAGGATCTACAGTGGTTTCGAGGTGGAACTTTAATGGTTTTCAGAACTCCAGCCATAGGAAAAAATGGGATGGTTGTTACAGCCCATCCACTTGCAACCGCGTCCGCTTTAAATATCCTTAGAAAAGGTGGCAATGCTGTTGATGCAGCTCTAGCAGCAAGTTCAGTTCTATCAGTGGTTCTGCCAAGCCAAAATGGCATTGGAGGAGATTTTTTTGCCCTTTATTATAATGGTAAGGAAGTAAAAGCTTTAAATGCAAGTGGTTATGCTGGATCAGACCTTAAAAATTTAATGGACCTTGAAAAGATGCCCTTAACAGGACCATTGACAATAACTGTTCCAGGCATATCTTATGGATGGTATAGCCTTTCAAAGTACGCTACATTTGAATTAAAAAACATTTTTTCGGATGCTATAAAATACGCGAATGATGGTTTTCCATTATCGCTTCATCTGGTGGAACAAATAAATTCAAACAGTGAAAAAATATCTGAAAATAATTTTTTGAAAAATAAATTTAAAGATCCTTACCTTGGTAAAATAATAAAAAGTAAGGAACTTGCAAAAACTATTGAAACAATTGCTGAAGACCCATTAAGTCTTTACAAAGGTTATCTTTCAGATAGTATTGGTAGATTTTTAAAGGACATTAAATCTACAATCACAGTTGAAGATTTGAACAACTATGAGTCTTTCTTCGATGAACCTCTTTGGACAGAGTACAGGGATTACAGGATATATGAAACACCGCCGAATTCACAGGGTGCTACAGCCCTGCTTATGCTCAAGAAGCTTAAAGATTATGACTTTACAAAAATGAAAGAATCGGAAATAATAGAAAAAATTGTAAAAGCAAAAATAGAATCCTTTTCAATAAGGGATAAATATATAACAGATAGAAAATTCCTAAGCGATGAATTTTTCAACATTCTGAAAAATTTTAAAGGAGGAGATGGGGATACGGTGTATTTCAATGTGGTTGATGGGGAAGGAAATGCTCTTTCATGCATACAGAGTATATACCACTCGTTCGGTTCGGGAATTGCAGATCCTAAAACTGGTATAATCTTTCAGAACAGGGGTTCTTATTTCTCACTCGATAAAAACAATGTTAATAGAATAGAGCCAAGGAAAAGGACATTGCATACATTAATGGCAGGAATGGCATTTTCAGAAGATGATATGATTGTATTTGGTGCTGCTGGAGCTGAAGGACAGCCCCAAACACATGTTCAATTATTAATTAACATAATTGATAGAAAAATGAATGTGCAGGAATCAGTGGAATATCCTAGATTTATTCATGGTAGGTATATTGCGGATGATTATAATTCAATCAGGCTTGAAAGAAGGTTCAGCGAAAAGACAATTGAAGAATTATTATCAAAAGGATATGAGATAAAAATAGTTGATGATCTGGATGATACCATGGGTGATGCGAATGTAATCCTAAAAAGAGATTCTTTAATTGGTGGTGCAGATCCAAGGAGGGATAGCACGGGTCTTGGATACTAGATAAAACTAAATATAAAGTTTTGAATTTCTCTTCAGTGAAAAATTTTAAATTAATAACAAGCAGAACACCATTAAGAATAACCCTTGCAGGTGGAGGTACAGACATACCTGCCTATTACAGGAAATACGGACCAGGAGCAGTAGTATCAGCAACAATAAACAAGTACATATACGTGACAGTAGCGAAGAACTTTTACAAAGATGAGATAAGGGTAAGCTATTCAAAGACGGAGAATGCGATAAAGGATGTAGAGAAGATAGAGCATCCGACGGTAAGGGAGGCGTTAAAGCTATTAGACATAAAGTCAGGTATACAGGTAGTGAGCATAACAGAGATACCATCGAAGGGTACGGGATTAGGGTCGAGCAGTTCGTTTCTAGTAGGGTTATTGAACGCATTGCATGCTTGGAGGGGAGAAGCAGCGAGTGCGAAGCAGCTAGCGGAGGAAGCAGTAAAGATAGAGAGGGAGATACTGAAAGAGCCGGGAGGAAAGCAGGATCAGTACATGGCAGCGTATGGAGGCATACAGTTAATGGAATTCTTTCCGGATGATAATGTAATTTTAAAAAAGGTAGATTTAAAAAATTGCAATGAATATTCATTAAAAAACAATTTTATAATGTTTTTTACGGGAATAGAAAGGGATGGTACCCAGATACATAGTGTTCAAAAGAATTTTGTAGATATAAAATTCAAAGATTATAACAGGGCAAGGGATTATGCTTATAAGGTATTTGAACTTTTGAATGAATGCAAATTTGATGAAATAGGAAAAGTAATGCATGAAAACTGGAAATTAAAAAGGACATTTAGCCCTGGCATAACAAACGATATTATAGATAATTTATATGAAAGAGCACTTAAATATGGTGCCTTAGGTGGAAAATTACAGGGGGCTGGTGGGGGTGGTTTTTTCCTTATTTATGTATGTCCTAAAAATAAGGAAATTTTGAGGCATGCACTTAAGGAATTTCAGGAAATCAAATTTGATTTTGACCATACTGGTTCCGAAATCATTTACGAGGAAAAAGAATGAAAAAGTATTATTAAAAAGAAAAATATGTATATATGTAATGGTGTTAAAATGGTAAAAGGTGTAATATTTGCTGGTGGTTTCGGGAAAAGGTTGAGACCTATCACTGATAGTATTCCTAAAACTCTCATAGAAATAAAGAGAAATTATACAATACTTGATAAACAGCTTTTGGACTTTAAATATTCTGATATAAAAGAAATATTTCTGCTGGTTGGTTATAAACATACTTTGATAAAAAAAAGATATGGTGGTGATTGGAATGGTTTAAAAATAAATTACCTCGTGGAAAAAAAGCCAATGGGTACCTTATGGGCATTAAGGAACTTAGCCAAGTATGTTTCTGATGATCTAATTGTTAAAAATGGTGATACAGTTTCTGATTTTAATATTAGGGAAATGGAAAAAAAATCTATTTCTTCACCTTTTAAAATTGTTATTGCAGTAACAAGAATGAAAAGCCCATACGCTATTGTTGAAACAGAAAATGACAGGATTAAAAATTTTTTTGAAAAACCAGTTCTGGACATAAAAATAAATGCTGGTCTATATTATATAAAAAAGGAATCACTTCTTTACTTAAATGAAAGTTATAGTGGTAAGGAAATAGAAAAGACCTTTTTCCCAAGAATGGTAAATTTAGGTCTGGCAGGTGCATATTTTGAAGATGTTAAATGGTTCCCTGTGGACAATTTTAAGGATCTTGAAGAACTGAGAAAGGAATATGTTAGAAGAAGGGACACTGAATTTGGATATATAAAAAATGGCAGGGAATATTATGTGAAAAAAGGATATGTCGCCCGTTTTGGCACAAAAGGAACATTTATACTTTTAAATGGAAAGGGAATTCTTGAAAACGTTGGCTTGGTAGTTATGGGTGATAAGATAGTTCTTGATAAAAAAACAAAATACAAAGCCGAGGAGAATTCATTGATTCTTATTGAAAAATGATTATCTTTTTATGATTTCATATTTTATTCCAAACCTTCTTGCCATTTCACCGTCAACATCATCCCTGTCTCCGATAACAATAGATTTATCAACATCTATGTTGTAATCTTTAACTGCCCTTTCTATAAGGCCAGTATTCGGTTTCCTGCATGGGCAATTATCTTCAGGCTTATGGGGACAAAAATATGTGTCCGTTATGTGTATTCCTCTGCGTTCAAGTTCCATAACCAAATGATTGTGAAAATACCAGAATTCATCAATTGTAAAATAACCCCTACCTATACCAGACTGGTTTGTTAGAATAATGATCAGGTACCCATTTTCCTGGTATTTTCTCATGATATTAACAGCATCCTCGTATATATAAAGTTCTTCAATCCTGTGACAGTAAGGGCAATCCCTATTGATTGTTCCATCCCTGTCAATGAAAAGTGCCTTGTTTTTCATCAAATTTTCAAAATATTTTCCGTTTATAAATTTTCCCCCTGAAAAATTTATTATGCTACATTGTTATCTTTAATTATGGAAATCAAAGACATTCAGGATTATTTAAATGAAGGGGCAAGAATAAGGCTTTCAATTAATGCAGAAAAGTTAAAGCGCATAGGTGATGTTGTTGCAAATAGTTTAAAATCGGGTAAAAAAATAATATTAATGGGGAATGGTGGAAGTGCTGCAGATGCTCAGCATATTGCTGCTGAATTCATTGGAAGATTTGAAAAAGAAAGAAAGCCTTTACCAGCCTTAGTTTTGCATGGAAACACATCAACCATAACAGCAATAGGAAATGATTATGGCTTTGAAAAAGTTTTTGAAAGACAGATAGAAGCATTCGCGAATCCAGGAGATATTGTTATAGCATTAAGCACCAGTGGCAATTCAGTGAATGTGATTAATGGCATAAGAAAAGCAATGGAAATGGGCTGCATTATCATAGGCATCACTGGTAGATCTGGTGGAAAAATGTCATTATTTATTGATGATGATTATTTAATAAGGATCGACAGCAATAGAACACCTTTTATTCAGGAAGCAACAATAACTATAGGCCATATAATTTCAAAAATTGTTGAAGATAAATTGTTCTAAAATTAACTTTTTAAAAAAATATATATTTCAGTTTTCAATTGTATTCTGGGGTTAATATGACAAATGAATTTAGGTTGGTTATTACAAAAACACCTTTAAGAATAACGTTCACGGGTGGAGGTACAGACATACCTGCCTATTACAGGAAATACGGACCAGGAGCAGTAGTATCAGCAACAATAAACAAGTACATATACGTGACAGTAGCGAAGAACTTTTACAAAGATGAGATAAGGGTAAGCTATTCAAAGACGGAGAATGCGATAAAGGATGTAGAGAAGATAGAGCATCCGACGGTAAGGGAGGCGTTAAAGCTATTAGACATAAAGTCAGGTATACAGGTAGTGAGCATAACAGAGATACCATCGAAGGGTACGGGATTAGGATCGAGCAGTTCGTTTCTAGTAGGGTTATTGAACGCATTGCATGCTTGGAGGGGAGAAGCAGCGAGTGCGAAGCAGCTAGCGGAGGAAGCAGTAAAGATAGAGAGGGAGATACTGAAAGAGCCGGGAGGAAAGCAGGATCAGTACATGGCAGCGTATGGAGGCATACAGCTAATGGAATTCTTCCCGGATGAGAATGTTTCATTGAGGCAGACTTTGTTAAGTTTGGATGCAAGGAAAAATTTGAATGACCATTTGATTATGTTTTATACCGGTAGGGAGAGGAATTCAAAAAAGATTCATGAGGAACAAATGGGTATGGTAGATGAAAAGGTTGAAAATTATAACAAAATGAGAGATCTTGCATATACTACATATGAAACTCTTTCAAAAGGTAAATGGGAGGATCTTGGAGAATTACTTGAAAGGAACTGGGAATTGAAGAAGGAATTAAGCAACAATATAACCGATACAGACATCGACAGGTGGTATGAAAAAGGAAAAAAGGCTGGTGCAGTTGGAGGTAAATTAATGGGTGCTGGAGGTGGAGGTTTCTTGTTATTCTTTGTAGATCCCCAAAAACGCCAAAATCTTAAAAAAGAATTGAATGAGCTGAGTGAAGAGCCATTCAACTTTGAACCATTCGGATCGAGGATCCTCTATATGGAGGGTTCAATTTGATATTTTCTTTTTGTAATTTTCTTCAATGATCTTCAGAAGTTCGATTATCTCCCAATTGTTTTTTGCCATTTCTCTTATCTCAACATTATATTTTGAAACATCATAATTTTCTGGTATTTTATTGAGATAATTTTTTAGATCATTTGTTATGCTTAATTTTCCCCTCATTATTTTATGAATCAAATATAACGATTGAAATCCACCATCATAATCTTTTATGGCTAAAAAGTCCGCATGGATCTTTTTTAGTATAAATGCAATATCAGGAAGTTCATTGTCCAGGAAATTTTCATCTTTTATGGATTTCAATGCATTTAACAATAGCTTTTGTGCTTCCATGTTGTTTCCTTTGTTGATCTGTTTTCTTGCATTCCTTTCTATTTCAGATATAATGTCTATGGGACTTATCATTTCAATCTCCTATTTAGATTTATTATTTATTTTTATCCATTATTAAAGAATTTGTAAATAATTTTTGCGGCTTCTAATGGAGATTCCCTGTGAATGGCATGACCTCTCTTTAATTCAAATATACTGCAGTTTATGAAAATTTTTTTCAATGGATCGTTCATTCTTTCACCGAAAAGATTATCGTATTCACCATATATAATTATGCAATTAACACTTGATTTTTTATCTAAAATATTGAAGGTCATTATTTCATTAACAATCTTAGAAAGCCTTTCTGGATAAAGCGGATGATTTTTTTCATATTCCATTATTTCTTCTTTATGTTTTTCATAAAATTCCTTTGAAAATAATGATTTTGCTGACCCATCCTCAGAACTGAACCAATCAAAAACAATCCTTATTGAATGTTCATCTATGTTAGTTGCAGGAGAAATAAATGCTGCCTTTGCAATGTGCTCTTGAAAATTTATTGCAATTGTTTCCGCAATCAAAGATCCAAGGCTAATACCTACAATGTAGAATTTTTTATAACCAAGATAATCCATGAGTGATACAAGTGATTTGGAAAGTTCAATGAAGCTTATCTCGAAATCATCGCTTTTACCGTGACATGGAAGATCCACATAAATTTTAGTATAATTTTTAAGGTAATTTGACAAAGGGTACATTGAATCCAAGGATCCACCAAGACCATGAAGGAATAGTACTCCTGGGCCTTCTCCCTTTTTCTCATAATAAATTTTACCGTACCCAGTGTTATAATACATTATTCTTCCTCTGATAATTTTTCCTTGAACTTGTATAATTCATCCAGATCCATGTTGGTTGTGTCCACAAGAAACAATGAAAGAATAGCTGCAATGAACATTATAACTCCGAATATTACGAATATGTTTAAACTTGATGGACCTATTGTGGATCCGAGTATGATTACACCTGCAAGCGCACCTATTTTTCCCATCATGGATGCAAAACCATATGCACTAGCTCTGAATTCAGTTTTTGAAAGTTCTGCGGGAAACATTCCAACAGTAGTACCAGGAAATCCATTAAAAAATTCAAGAATTACAAGGAACATTACGAGGCTTATAAGTGAGTTATATGCTATGGGTATCATGACTAAAAATATGCCAAGGCCTGCAAAACCAAGTATTTGAAGTATTTTTCTTCCTGTTTGATCTACAATGAACATTACAAGAAGGCTTGAACCTAGCAGAGCAACCAGGAATATTGAAGAAAAGAGTGCATTTTCAAAATTTGGAACATTTGGACCATAAATCATTTTAAGTATGGTTGGTGTGAAAAGGCTAATACCATATATAACCATATCATAAAGGAACCATATAACCGCTGTAAGAATTGTAAATTTACCTCCAAGACCCGTAAACATATCCTTTATGATCTTTGTTCCAACAACCTTTCCTTTTACATTTTCCCATCTGTAGGATTCTGGCATTGAAAGTCTCATATAAAGTACTATTGCTGCAGGTATCAGGCCTATGCCGATCATGAATCTCCAACCCCAATCGGCAGGAAGATTAATTGCAAAGAATAGCAATGCCACAAGAATGCTTGATACAGATCCAAGAACAAACGCAACATTTGAAAATGACAGGTATTTTCCCCTTACCTCTTTAGGGGCTATTTCTGCAATATAGGAATTTGAAACAGGATAATCAGCACCCACAGCAATACCCATGAGAACTCTTGAAATAATAATGACCAGAAAATTTGAAGTAAGAATGGATATCAGGCCAAATAGAAGAAAGAATGCCAAATTATAAATGTAAATTCTTCTTCTTCCAAACAGGTCTGATAAATATCCAACAAATATTGTGCCAATTATTGTGCCTAGGATTACAGCACCTATAACTAATGATTCCTGAAATGTAGTAAGGTGCAAATCAGGAACCATTAATAGAACAGCAAGGGCAATAACACTCAATTGATATCCATCAAGATACACACCTGCGGCGGCCATAAAAAGCAATCTTACTGGCGATACCTTTTTAGCATTTATATTAGTTTCTGACATAATTTAACACCTATAATAGAAGAATATCCAAAATAGAGGTTATAAAGATTACTATTTTATTTAGAATTTTAAATAATTTCAACTCATTATATAAATCGAGGGTAATGCAAATAGAGTTCAGTAGAAATCCTCAGAAAAATATTTAAATATTGGAGACTCATAAACTTTAATATGGCAGAGGAGCAATTTATATCTGAAAAAAAAATTAAAAAGGGAATTATCCTTTTTTGATTTAATTATTATTGGAATTGTAGGAGCTGTAGGAACAGGAATACTTTTTAGCACCGCTGCCATGACAGGATCTGCTGGTCCTGGAAGTTGGATAGCATGGTTACTTGGAGGATTGTTTTATCTTTTCATAGGTCTCACTTATTCAGAACTTGTTACAACTTATCCAGAAGCTGGAGGTCCATCAAGATATGCACTTTATACCTATGGCTGGTTTACTAACATTATTAATTCTTTAGCCGATCTTATTTTTTATAATTTGAAATCACATAAAGATGGCTGGGGTGCAGTATTTTTTTCAGATAACAATGAAATGTATTTTAGATCCACTGAACCATTCTACAAAAGTGATCTCAGTTTCATTCCGAATTTTTCATACTTTTATGGCATTGTTCATGCCAGATTTTCAGCACCTAACGAACCAATTATAGGATCAATACATTCCCATCCTTTTTTATCACATGGCGAAAATGAAATATTGTACATAGCACATAATGGTTGGATCGATAAAAGGGCAATTGGCGAAAGATTCGGCATAAAATATGAGATAAGAAACGATACTGAAGTATTTTCTCTTCTTTTGGAAAAGGAAGAGGGAAATATCAGAGATAGAATTATTAATACTATTGAGTTTACAAAAAACTATGCAATGCTCGGTGCACTAAATCTTTTTTGCATAATTAGCAGATATGATAACAAAAAGGAGATATGCTATTATTCAAAATATAAGGATGAGAATATTTATATAAAGCTTTTTAAATATGAAAATAGAGAAAATTTTGCTGTTATGTCCTCATCTGTAGCTTATGAAATGGGATACATTAATAAGGATGGAAAAATTACTACACCACAGGTAGAAGAAGTGCCTCAAGATACTCTGTTTTTAAATGGAAAAAAATGGTAATGTTATTCCAAAATTCTACCTGTTTTTAGCATTATTGATAAAAGATATTTAGAATAATCAGATGCATCAGAAAGGTCTGTAATTCTAACCGAACTATAATGACCATTTGCATGTATTATTTTATAGTTTCCTAGATAAATCGCCACGTGACCTTTAAAGAATATCAGATCTCCCTTTTTAGCGTCTGAGAAACTGTTTATCTTTTTAGAATAATCCATCTGATCAGCTGAATTTCTTGGTATAATCAAGTTATTTGAAAATTTTATTAACCTTTGCACAAATCCAGAACAATCAAAGCCAAAATCTGAAGTGCCCCCCCAGAGATAAGGAACACCAATGAATCTTTTTGAGAGTTTTACATAATCAAATTTTTTATCTATGGGTGAAATAAGGCTTTTAGGTATATTAAAGCGCTTAACATCCTCATCACTAAAGTAGGAACCGAACGAGAATACCCCATACCTGCTTCTGTAGTGGTCAATCAATTTAAACAATCTTTCTTCTCCATTACCCACATTGCTCGATTTGACAAATCCCTTCACTCCATCTTCAGCTTCAATGTAAAGAAAATCGCCTTGGCTTTCTAGGATTTTTAACTTTTCACCATAAATTAACTGAGAAATTCTTTCAGACTCAAACTTTGGTTCTTTTCTAATATCAGAAACACTATTAACAATAATATCCATGCTTCATTAAATGTAAAAATAATATATAAAGATGAACAAACTTACTAAGAAAAAAATTAAATAAAAATTATGGATATGAATGTTCATGAAAATTTTTATTTCTGTAGATGCGGAAGGATTGAGCTGGACAGTCCATGGTTCTCAAACACTTAATGATGGTCAGGACTATCAAATTTTTAGGGAAATATATACTGATCAGGTGAATGCCGTAATATCTGGTGCTCTTGAAGCAGGTGCAGAGGAGATTCTAGTGAATGATGCGCACGGGTCAAGTAAAAACATAATTTATAAAAACTTAAACAGCCGTGCAAGGTTAGTTATAGGAGATCCCAAGCCTATGAGCATGATGCAGGGCGTTGAAGAATCAGAAAAGGCATTCCTGATTGGTTACCATTCTAAAGCGGGAACACTCAATGGTGTTCTTAACCACACATATTCTTCAAACGTTCACAGACTCTGGCTCAACGGCGAAGAACTAGGTGAAATTGGGTTGAGTGCTGCGGTGGCAGGGAAATTTAACAAGCCTGTTACAATGCTTGCTGGTGATTATGCTGCGGTAAAAGAAGCTGAAAAAATTCTTGATGATGTTGAATTTATTGTTCTCAAAGAAGGCATATCCAGGTATTCTGCAATTACTCTCTCGTATATGGAAACAATGGAGGCTTTGAAAAAGGGCGCAAAAAGTGCAGTAAGCAGAAAGGGAAAACCATTCAAGGTGGACGAGCCTGTTACCCTTAGACTGGAATTTTTGAACAGTGGAATGGCCGATTATTCAACACTTTTGCCTGATGTAAAAAGGCTGGACGGTTATACTGTTGAATATGAAGTAAAGGACATCATTGATGCCTATAAGATTTTCAGGCTGCTTGTATTCCTTTCCAGAGGTGACCATGGTGGATATTAATCCAGACGATAAGTTCATAATTCCACCATTTAATGGAAGAAATGGTAATCTTTATCTCTACAATATTAATATTGTTGATCTTGCCAGAGAAAGGGGTACACCTTTACTCATTACATCTGAGGAAATTCTTGAAAAAAATTATTTTTCCATACATAACGCATTTAAAAAATACTATAGGAATTTCAGAATTAACTATGCTGTAAAGGCAAATTCAAATCCTTCAATACTTTCCGTATTCAGGAAACTTGGTTCTGGAGCGGATGTTGCTAGTTTAGGCGAGCTTTTCCTTGCAAGGTTCGCAGGTTTTGAAAAAGAAAAAATCATGATGACCTCAAATTTTTCATCAGCGGAGGTGCTTGAATTTGCAAGAGATTCTGGCATTACATTGAATTTTGATGATGTTGATCAGCTTGAATTGATAAAGCAAAAAGTCCCTGACATTGTTTCATTCAGAATAAATCCTGGCATTGGCGGTGGGGAGTTCCCAGGAATTGTTACGGGTGGCCATGGTTCCAAGTTCGGCATTCCAGAAGAGTTTGCGAATAAAACGTACAGGTATGCAATGGGCCTCGGTGTTAAGAGGTTTGGGATACATATGCATGGCGGGTCTAATAACCTTGATAAGAATTATTTTAAGGCAATTACAGAAAAATTTTTCAGGATTGCCAGAGATCTGGAAAAATCGCTCAACATAGAGTTTGAATTTATTGATATAGGTGGTGGCTTTGGTGTACCTTATAGACCTGATGAGGAACTCTTAGATATGAATGCTGTTGCCGAAAACATAATAGAAAATTTTAATATGCATTTTTCTGGAAAAAACGAGCCATTGCTTATGGTTGAGCCGGGTAGATATCTGGTTGCAAATTCAACAGTTTTATTGGGTAAAATCACAACTATAAAAAATTATGATAAGAAGATTATTGGAACAGACATAGGTATGAATTTACTCATCAGGCCAGCATTGTACAATGCTTACCACCATATAACCATTGCAAACAGGTTAAACGCCCAGCTAAGTGATGATGTAACCATAGTTGGCCAGGTGTGTGAAAATACGGATAAGATTGCTGAAAACAGGAAATTCCCCATAACTGAAAGCAATGATATAATATGCGTTTTCAATGCTGGAGCATATGTATACAGTATGAGTAGCAATTACAATGGTTTTCTTAGGCCTGAAGAAATACTCGTGTCAAAAGATTCTAAAACATACGTAATTAGGGAAAGGGAAAGCTATTCAGATTTAATAAAAAATGTTAAAATGCCATCTTACCTTTATTATTAAAAATATTTTCTAATATAATTATCTATGAAATTTCTGGCCTTTTTTACATTTGCAGCATTATTCACAGTAATGGAAAATGGATGGTCTTCAAAATAACCTGAAAGATTCTGAACGTGGTTCAATGTCCCTGTCTTTGCTCTGATCCTGCTGTCCAGCCTATTTTTAAGGGTACCGTCCACGCCTCCCACGGGAAGCGAATCCTTGAATATTTTATTATCAATTAGTTTGTAAAGGACTGACACTATTGATCTGGGGGTGACAATATTGTAGTGTGATAAACCTGAACCATCGTAGAATACAAAGCCGCTAATTCCATCCTCGTTCAAGAGCTTTTTCATATATCTCAAACTTCTTTTAAGACCTGTTTGATTTTTTCTCATTCCAGTATAAAGAATAAGTGACTCTGCAATAGAATTTTCTGATTCTTTGTTCATTATTTTCAAAATTTCTGAAATGTTGTGCCTAGCAAAGCTCTCGCATGAAACATGGAAATTTCTATTATAAATCCTTAGATTTTTCCCTGCAACCTTTTTCTTCTTTAATAAAAATGATAGTGAATGCTCAAAAATATTTTCAGGATTATCTGGTGAAAAAGTGAATTCTTTATTATTAAAAAATATTTTGTTATTTTCAATGTGATTTTTACCTCTATGTTCAACTATGCTGAAAAAGTCGTTTTCTGGAAAAATTCCATTAGCATTTATCCTTATTCTATTTAATTCATAGTTAATTTCACTTACAGGAGGTGCATATGGTTCGTGAATATCATCTATGCACCAGCCCGGTGGTCTTTCAGTTGGATGAAGATATTTGCAGTAGAGTATTACTTCCTCAACTTTTTCCTCTATATGATCCATCATTTCCAGGAGATCATGCTGTGTTATTAATGGATTCCCAAATGTTTTTATATAGAGTTTTTTATTTTTTATCGCATAACAGGATGAAAATTCATGATCATTGCCCAGTACTTTTAAAGCATAGTATGATGTAAATATCTTCGTGTTTGAAGCAGGAATGAAATATTTTTCTGAATTAACATCTATGCCCTTTTCTGGGAAATAGATACCTGTTAACATTTTCATAATACATCTTTTAATTTTACACCCAATCCTGGATAATCCTTGAGCATAAGTTCTCCATTCTTCAATTCTAAACCATCTTCGGTTATTTCTTCCTTTAAAGATGTGAAGCCATCAAGATCTGCATATTTGACCCATCTTTTACCCATCGCAATGTTTAAACCTGCTGCTACAGCAAGTTTTGTCTCTACCATACAACCTATCATTACAGATATATCAAACAATTCTGCAGCATCCACTAACTTTATTGCATCAGTAATGCCTCCAGTTTTCATTAATTTTATATTGATCATATCTGCGGCCTCAAAATGAACAATATTCTTCAAATCATGTATAGATACTAAAGATTCGTCTGCCATTATAGGTATATTTGTTCTTTCTTTAATAAATTTCAACGATTTTAAATCCCATGCAGGAACTGGTTGCTCTATAAATTCTATATCATATTTTTCAATTGCATCAATAACTTTTAAAGTATGTTTAGCATCATATGCCTGATTAAAATCAACATAAATCATTTTTTCATTTCCTATTACATTTCTTACCTGTTTTACTCTTTCAACATCTTCTTGAATCCCGGATCCGAGCTTTATTTTAAAAACTTTTATCCCTTCGTTCAAAAATTGAGAAGCCATTTCCTTTGCTTCTTCAGGTGGGGCCAAATCAACGGTCAATGATGTTTTTATATCTTTCTTTGAACCACCAATAATTTTGTAAACCGGAAGATTAGCGCGTTTGCCGATGATATCCCATATGGCCATATCTACCGCAGCTCTGCTTGCTTTTGATCCTTTAAAATTCTTTTTTAATATTTCATTTACATTTTCCTGACTTTCCTCTTCGCCTATTAGAATTCTTTTTAAGTTTTTTAACTCACCTTCAATAGATTCCATTGTATCCCCCGTAATGTATGGTGTTGGAACAGCTTCACCAAAGCCCATAATCCCATCATCTGTTTGTATTTTTAAAATGTATCCTTCATAATATTCTGAACTACCTAAAGAAATTCTAAATGGTTTTGTCATTGGAAGATTCAGTTTTTTATAAAAAACGTTTGAAATCATAATCTGTGGTAATAAAATGTTTATTAATTAATTTTACCAATTAAAAAATAAAAAAAATAAAAGTTTATTTGGAAAGATATATGTATACTAAAGGACCATCACCGTTATTTATGGGATTCTCTTCATACTGTATTCCTTGTATGGATGAGGAATAGATCCAAAATTGATTTTTCTGATACAAATATACATAGAATGTAAGATTTATGGCCAATACTTCTGCCTGATCATAATATTTTAAAGCTAATGAATAATTACCGGTGTTTTCTCCATCGAGAATATACTGATTCATTTGGTTTACAAGTTTTGCCTGATTTGGATGATTGCTGATGTTCAATGTACTGGTATTCCAACCTGCTGCACCACCAAAGAAACCGGATGAAGAATACATTGGAACTACATAATCGGATGGGAATGGATAATCTGGTCCCCATTCTCCCCAATAGATAGGCATTGGATTCTGATTTGCTGTGTAAGCTGTAATTTGATTAAATTCCAAGTACATAGCAGTTGCTTGAATATTAGGATCTATTGAATTTAAATTATTTGCCCATTGCTGTGCTGCAGCATAATTTATTGGATCACCAGATTCAACTATTATGGGAATGTTAATACTTTCATTATATAAACCAGATTGTTTTAAATACTGTTTTGCTATTGTTAGGTTATAAGTAGGTATTACAGCCCCCATATTTTCTAATTGGCTAGCATTTAAATAACCAGGCATACCATCCGGAATTATACCTGTATAATGGAATCCAAAATTTACTCCATATACTTTGTTTCCTATCAACTCATTTAAGTAATTATCATAATTAAATGCATAGGCAAAAGCTCTTCTAACATCAAGATTTGTGAAATAATATTGAGGGACATGAAATGCTGAACCCAGGCCACTTAACATAGTTGTATTTATATTAAAATTAAATTGGAACCAAGATATTGTCAATGTTGGGAAGCCTGTAACTGTAATTTTTCCTTGATTTTCTAACTTTAACAAGTTAGGGTAGTAATAATTAGGTATACCATAAATTGAGTCTGCTTGGCCACTTTCAAGCATTAACATAGCAGTTTCAGGATCTCTTACCCATTGTATATAAATAGTATCATTTGCTTTATGATTATATCCAGGAATCCCAGGTATTGGTGTATAATTTGGATTTGGTAATAATGTAATTGATTGTCCTAGGAGATAATTTCCAATCATATATGGTCCAGATCCCATCATATGATACTCTAAATAGGTATTATAGTTCCCTTCATTTGCAAATGTAGTATAATTAATAAACCCAGAAGGAGTGAATGTTATTCCAGCACCATGCTGAACTAACCAATTCCAATCCATTATTGCTCCCCCTTCTGGATCTGCAACATAATCAAGAAATGCCGGATCCGGTTTCAATAAATGAAATGTTATTGTTTGTGTTGCATTATTGTATGTTATAGCACTTGTAATATTATTATATAATGCTGTCCCATTTGTGAACAATCCGGGTGCCCAGCCACCACCTGGTAAAAGATCTTGGGCTATTATCCAATCTGCTGTTCCAGGGGATCCCTGAACAAATAAAAGAGCTCTTACATAGCTTACATATACGTCCCAAACATTTAAAGAATCACCATTGGAAAATTTCAATCCCTGTCTAATTTGAAAAGTATAATTCAAATAATTTGGAGATATACCTCCATTTGCAACTGTTGGAATTTCTGTAGCTACCATGGGGAATTCATTGGATGTTGAGGATCCGTTATATTGAAGAAGAGTTTCATAGACATTTTCTATATCTTCAAACCCAATAATATCATAATCTACTGCAGGATCAAAAGAATAGGGGCCTCCGGGAGCGACTTCTGCAACATTTATGACCTGTAAACTTTGGGAATTAATTGGTGTTTTTAAAATACCTATTGATTGCTGTGGTGTAGCTACAAATATGGTTCTTATGTATGAAACTTCAAAATGCTGATTTGAGCCGATTAGTTGATTATAATCATTCAATGGCAAATATTGTATGCTTGTAGTATTATTTGTAACAATGGAACTTGAAAACAATGATTCATTATATGTTATCACTGTTAAATTAACAACATAAAAGCCGCTTTTTGTAAAAATGTGGCTTAATAAATTCGATTCAAACACGCCTGAACTGAAATTATAGTATACAGGTGTTATTGTTATTGGTGACCCATCTCCATAGTTCATCACATAGTATCCAATGGTCCAGTTAGTTGCGGTTGGTGGCTGTAAGGATGATTCAAGAAACTCTGCAGTTGTATTAATACTGTAAATTGGTGCGTTTGGATTTAAAGTTGTGTTTAATGTCAGTACTGGTTGTGTTATTTCACTTGCAATTAATGGACTGACGGATTCAGGGGAAATGGATATAGGTATCAGAGACTTTAAGTTATTTGCATACCCTGATGGCCCGGAAGCATTCACAAAAACAAGATATGAGCCGGGTTCTGTATATGTATGTGTAACACTCAATCCTGTAGCTGTTGTACCATCACCAAAATTCCATGATACTGATGTAACATTACCTGTTATTGATGCTGTAAATTGAATACTTGACCCTGCTGTTGTGAGCTGTGTTGAAGGCTTTACAGATACTAATGTTGGAGCAGCTGGTGTAGTTGGTACTGTTGTTGTTGGCTTAATTAAAATTACTGCGGCTGCTGCTACGATAATCACTATTACCACTATAACCGCTACAATGGCATATTTACTTTTTCTTTCCATTATATCTACCTCTATCATTAACTTATTATTTAATTGAATATAAAATTTGCTATGTAATTACATAACAATTTATATAGAATTTAACAAGATCTTAATATTTTTCTACAGCCTTAAATTTGTCCTTCCATTTATCCCGGTAATGATATACCAATGTATTTTTCCAAATCTTTATTTATTAAAAAGATTGTAGAAAATATTCGAAAATAAATATAGTAAATAATTTTCATAATTTTAATATCCATGAGAACAATATCGTTTTAAGGTGAAACAAATGCATTTAAAGTTATATATCCCAGGACCAACAGAAGTAAAAGAGGATGTACTGCATATATTGTCTAAGCCCATAATAGGACACAGGTCAAAAGAAATGACAGAATTATATGAACGTATACATAACAATCTTCAAAAATTTTTCAACACAAGGAATGAGGTAGAAGTTTTTACAACTTCAGGAACAGGACTTATGGAAGGTAGTATAAGAAACACTGTTCAGTCTAAGATATTAAACATTATTAATGGTTCTTTCAGTGAAAGATGGTATAAGATTGCTTTAGCAAATGGAAAAAATGCAGTGGCATTTGAATATGAATGGGGAAAGGCGGTAAAAGCTGGGGATATAGAAAGAATTCTTGATAAGGAAAAATTCGAAACAGTAGCCGTTACACACAATGAAACAAGTACAGGCGTGAAAAGCCCTATAGATGAGATATCAAAGGTTGTTCATGATCATGATTCACTTCTAATAGTTGATGCTGTGAGTTCTCTTGCTGGGGATATGATTGATGTTAACAAGGCTGATGTAATTTTTGCACCTACACAGAAGGCATTTGGTCTGCCACCAGGTCTTGCCATTGCATTTATCAGTCCAGAAGCAATGGAAAAGGCCAAGATAGTTAAAGATCGCGGTTATTTCTTTGATTTTGTTGCTATGCACGATTATTATATGGAAAAGAAACAGATTCCTGCCACACCAGCAGTTACGTTTTTCTATGCTCTGGATTATCAGTTACAGAAAATGTTAAAGGAGGGCATGGAAAATAGATATAACAGGCATCTAGAAATGGCTAGAATGGTTCAGGAATGGGCAAAGAAAAATTTTGATTTATTTGCAGAACCTGACTATGAGTCCGTGACTGTAACAGCCGTGAAAAACAATAAAAATATAAATGTTGAAAATCTCAGAAAGGAATTGAGGGTAAAAGGCATGGAAATTTCTAATGGATATGGTAAACTGAAGGAGAAAACATTCAGAATTGCTCATATGGGTGATTTAACACCAAACGATATGAAAGAATTACTTGATGCAATGGATGAAATTTTAAACAGGTGAAATGTATGAAAATACTTGTAACAGATCAGATACATCCTGAAGCCATATTGTCTTTAAAAAATGCTGGCTTTGAAGTGGACGAAAAATATGATTTTGATAATAAAAGATTAAAAGAAATTATTGAAAATTACGATGCATTAATAGTAAGAAGTAAAACGAAGGTCACAAAGGAAATCATTGAAGCCGGAAAAAGGCTATTGGTAATCGGGCGTGCTGGTGTTGGTCTTGACAATATAGATATGAAGTCTGCGGCTGAAAAAAACATTAAAGTAATTAATACACCGGATGTTAGTACAGTTTCTGTTGCTGAACTTGTGATTGGATTTATGGTAGCTGCAGCTAGGTTTATACCTCAGGCTACAGAATCTTTGAAGAAGATGGAATGGGACAAGGAAAAATTTATGGGTACAGAACTTTCGGGCAAAACCTTAGGAATCATTGGTGTTGGTAGGATTGGTAATGCAGTTGCAAAAAGGGCAAAGGCCTTTGATATGAACGTAATAGGTTATGATCCTTATGTGAAGAATTCTCAGGAAATTAAAATGGTAAGCTTTGATGTTCTTTTAAAAACTTCAGATTTCATTACTGTTCATACTCCCTTGACAGATGAAACGAAACACTTAATATCAATTAATGAAATAAAAAATATGAAAAAGGGTGTTATAGTGATAAATGCTGCTAGGGGCGGAATAATTGATGAAAATGCTTTAAAATATGGGCTTGATAATGGAATAGTAAAATCGGTTTGTCTTGATGTTTTTGAATCTGAAAAACCATTCAGAAGCGTTTTAACAGATGAATATAACTTTATAGGTACACCCCACATTGGAGCACAAACGGAGGAGGCACAGAAAAAGGCAGGCTTTGAAATAGCAAAAAAAATTATAGAATACTTAAACACCAAGAAGTGAGCAACTATGGTAGAGGTACTGCCATTTAAAGGAATAAGATATTCACTAAAGGAACTTGAAAATCTCGTCACTGAACCCTATGATAAGATATCAAAGGAAATGCAGCGTGATTATTACAAAAAGAATCCATACAATTTTATTAGGTTAAACCTTCCAGATGCCCAAGATCCATACAATTCATCAAGAGATACTTTAAAAAAATGGCTGGATTCAGGGATACTTGTAAAAGATGAAAAACCATATTTTTATCAGTACATTGAAACATTCAATCTTTTCGGAAGGGAATATACAAGGCATGGATTTTTTGCTATTGTGAAGCTGGAAGATTACAGTGAAAAAAAGATTTTACCTCACGAAAGAACATTTAAAGGGCCAAAGGAGGACAGATTGAAAATGCTCAGAGCCACAAACACAGATCTTGAGCCGGTATTCTTTCTTTACGATGATCCTGAGAATTTCGTTCAAAATACATTTGAAAATAAAAAAAGGGAACTTGAAATTGATGTTATTGTAAATGGAATTAGGAACAGAATCTACAAAATAAAAAATGATGAAATTTCAAAATTTTTTGAAAATAAACAACTTGTTATTGCAGATGGACATCACAGGTATGAAACTGCATTAGCATACGCAAAGGAAAAAGGATTTGAGAAAGGAACAGGTTATATAATGGCGGTGCTTGTTAATAGGCAAGACCCAGGGCTTGTAATACTGCCTTCGCATAGAGTGATAAAACAGACAATGCCTCCTGAGAAGCTGCTTGAAAATTTAAAAAAATATTTTACAGTTAATGAAATTTCCATAAATGAAATTAGAGGATTCCTTAACCAAGATATTGTATTCTGTTACAGGGATCATGCATATTCACTCAACATAAAGAAAGAATTTTTACAAAACAAGAGCATAAGTCAAAATTTAAATGTATCTTACCTGAACAGTTATGTGATCAATGAAATACTTAACATTAAAAATAGGGAAGAGATCAACTTTGAAAGATGGCCCCAGGATGTTCTAAAACAGATAGAGAACGAGAACAAATATGCATTCCTAGTAAAACCAGTAAACCCAACGACTGTCTGGAATGTGGCAATGAATGGGGAGATTATGCCTGAAAAATCTACAGATTTCTATCCAAAATTAATGTCAGGATTTAAATTATTTGATCTAAACGATGCCATAAATAAAATTTAATTTTTTGACGGGCCTGCCGGGATTTGAACCCGGGTTTGAGGATCCGAAGTCCTCAAGGATAATCCACTACCCCACAGGCCCTTTTTCAACATCAAATTTTCATTATTATGATCTACTTCGTGGCTATAGCATCTGAACTTCCTGCTTTAACTATCAACTTCTGGTTTTACGGATATATTCTGTGTAAGCCAGAATTAGCGATCTTCACATGCTTGGATTTTGGATATATCAGTCATACTTTTATTGGATCTATCTCCACTATGTTCTTCGAGAAAGTGATTGTATATGAATATGCCACTACCAAAGTGTTTTTCTAATAAGACCTTCTGTTTTTCATTGGCATATGGTTTCACTCTGGTATCAACTATCATTGTTTATTGATATAAAAATAATATTTATAAAATTTTGTATTAGTGAAAATTCGTGTATTTCATCGCTAAAGCATCTGAAAATTACTACCTTTCCCAAATCCCTAACGATATCTTTTAGAGGAAAAGGTTTATAGAATAAAACAATTAGGGTTTTTTAAATGAAAATAGTTGTAATAGCAGAAAAATATAGCGTTGCTGAAAGAATAGCCTATTTTCTTTCGGATGGAAAATTTAAAAAATTAAGTAAAAAAGGTATTGCCTATTTTACATTTAAAAAAAATGATGATGAATATTTTATTATTGGTTTGAAGGGTCATGTTGTGGAATTGGATTACCCTGAAAAATACAGAAACTGGGAGAGAGAAGATCTTGAAAAATTGATTAATATTGAACCAATGAAAATTGAAAAGTTCAGGAGTTTAGTAAATCTCTTGAAAGAATTGATAGATAAAGCAGATGAAGTGATAGTAGCTACTGATTATGATAGAGAGGGAGAACTTATTGGAAGGGAAGCAGTTGAAGTTGTCGGATACAAAGGTAAAATAAAAAGGGCCAAGTTCAGTGCTGTAAGCAAAGAAGAAATAATGAATGCTTTTAAAAATTTAACAGATTTAAACAACAATCTTGCTGATGCTGCAGAATCAAGGCAAAACATTGATCTTGTCTGGGGTGCAGTTTTAACTAGATTTTTCTCACTTGTTACTGGACAAAAATGGAAGAATTTTCTATCTGTGGGGAGAGTTCAAAGTCCTACACTCGCCTTAATTGTAGACAGGGAAAAGAAAATAAGAAATTTTGTCCCAGAAAAATACTGGGAAATCATAGCTAACTTTATTGAAAAAAATATTGAATTCTTAGGTGAACACGAAAAAAATCCGTTTAAAGAAAAACCAGAAGAAATCTTTAAAAAGATAAAGGATGAAAAGAAAGGAAAGATTTTAGAATATAAAGAAAGGGAATATAATATTAGACCTCCTCCTCCATTCAATACAACAGAATTTTTAAGGGAATCAACAAAACTTGGATTTTCAGTTGGTAAGACAATGGCAATTGCTGAAGATCTCTATTCACATGGATACATTTCATATCCCAGGACAGATAACACTGTATATCCATCATCTCTTAATTTAAAATCTTTGATTGAAAAATTTTTGGAATCACCATACAGGGGAGAAGCTGAGCAATTACTTTCACAGGAGAAAATCAGATCTAGCAGAGGCAAGGTACAAACAACAGATCATCCACCAATTTATCCTGTAAGAGTTATAAAGAAGGATGAATTAAAAGGCGATTATTTTAAGGTTTATGACCTTGTTGTTAAAAGGTTTTTTGCAACAGTAGCTCCCGATGCCATAATAAAATCCACTGATGTTAAAATATTAATAAAGGATGAAATGTTCAAATCCAAGGGTACTAGGATCAAAGAAGAGGGATGGATGAAGTATTATCCATACTTGAGGGTGAGGGAAAAAGAAATACCCTTTTTAGAAAAAGATATTGACATTAAAAGTATTGAACTTTTGGAAAAAGAAACCAAACCCCCTGAAAGGTATACCCAAGCATCCCTGATCAAAGAAATGGAGAATTTGAATTTGGGTACAAAAAGTACTAGGCATGAGATTATAGAAAAGTTATACGAAAGAAATTACATTGAAGGAATGGTAATAAAGCCTACCAGTCTTGGGATCGCAATTGTTGATGCTATGGAAAGAAACAATGTTGATGCTGTAAAACCAGATATGACAGCAAAATTGGAAAATGACATGAGCTCGATCGAAGAAGGGAAATTGGAAAAAAGCAAGGTAATTGAGGAATCAAGATCAATGCTTAAAGGTGTTTTAAACGAACTTGAGAAGAATGAAAATAATATAAAAGAAGTTATTTTATCAGGTATAAATGAGGACAGGGAAATGGGCAAATGCCCAAAATGTGGTGCACCATTGTTAATGTACAAAAGTAGGAACTTCAGATACATACAATGCTCAAGGTATCCTGAATGCGATTTCAGGTATTATTTGCCGAAGACAGGGAAGATAGAATTAACGGACAAACAATGCCCCGTATGTGGATTACCTTTAATAAAGGTGATAAGAAAGGGCCAGGAAGTTGAACTAAGATGCATAAATCCCAAGTGTGAATATAACAGGAAAAAAGAAGTAATTGGTGAATGCCCTGAGGATGGTGGAGAACTTATCGTTAGGCAATCACGAACCGGAAAAAGGTTCATAGGATGCTCAAATTATCCCAAGTGCAAGGTAACTTATCCATTGCCCCAGAAAGGTGAGATCATTCCTACATTTGAGAAATGCCCATATTGCGGTCTTCCAATTATAATATTGAAGAATGGGAAATATGAGAAAAAGATGTGCATAGATCCAAAATGTGAATATAATAAAAAAGGTATAGGAAAATGAGAACCTTGAACCAATACATTCTGATGCTATTCTCATTTATAAACACGGTTTTATTAGCCATGGTTCTATATTTTTTCTTTGCACCCATGGGTGGTCAGGCATATCCTGGACAAGAAAACAATCCATTACTTGCCGTTTATTATTTTCTAATAATTATAATATTTACATTAGTAATGCTTTTTCTTTTAAGGCGCAGGAAAGAGCATTTTTTGAAAGGATTTTATTTTGTTGCAATAGGCCTAATTCTATTCCTTATATTTTCAGTTGTTTTATCTTATATTATCCCAGGTGTTTTAGTTTATTACTTACCAACTATTTTTGCCCTTATAATAGGCATATTTGTACCATTATACATGTATAGAAAACGGAACTGGATAGTTACAAACATTGTGGGCATCATTGTTGCAGGTGGTAGCGCTGCTGTTCTTGGTACAAACATAGGCATTATTCCAGTAGTATTATTTCTGGTCATTTTAATCTTTTATGATCTTTATGCAGTAAAATTTAGCAAACACATGATCACTCTTGCAGAAGGAACAGTGAAAAGTGGTCTTCCTGCATTATTCATTTTTCCAGAGTCTGATGCAATAAATGTAAATGAAATTGAAAAAGATGGAGAAAGAAGCACAATGTTCATGGGTTTTGGTGATGCTGCTATACCTTCCATACTTATTGTTTCCGTAATGTACAACTATAATTTAAATGCAACATTCTTTACATTGGCTGGTACTTTTATTGGTTTATTTATTTTATTTATATTTTTAAGGTATGGAAAGCCCTTGCCAGGTCTTCCCTTCCTTAATACAGGTGCATTATTGGGCCTTTTAATTTATTTAATCTCAAATGGCATAATTAGGATCTGAGACCTGGAAAAACTTAAATTTTAATTTATTTATCATACATCAATGATGGAAGAAAGAGTTTTCATTGATGAGATGTATCACAATTACTTTCAGGTTTTTAGGAAAAAGGGAAACGGCCCAAAGGTATTGATAATTTCTGGTCTTCATGGAGATGAACATACTAGCATTTATGCTAATATGCTTTTAAAGGATCGCATAGATGAAAATATTGAGTACGATGTCACGATAATTCCTATTGCAAATATGGGTGCTTTTCTTTACAGGAGCAGGACATCGCCATATGGTGGCGAAGATTTGAACAGAATTTTTCCAGGTAAAAAAAATGGATCCATATGCGAAAGGCTTGCGGATCAGATTTTTTCCATAGCAATGGACAGCAATATTATAATAGACCTTCACTCCTGCGGATTTTTATGCCATCCATATATTTTGGCAATGTACAGACATCATGATCACATTGAAGAATTTACTAAAAAAATTGATCTTCCCTATGTTATAGAATCAAAAGGGACGGGAGGACAATTGATGAGTGAAATGGTAAAAAGGGGAAAAACATCCATTATAATAGAAATGCCTTCCGGTTTTGGTGGCTATATTCAAAAGAATGATGCAGAGAATATTTCTCAAATTTTATTGAACTTTTTAGAGAATCGAAGGCCAGAAAACAAAAAGCTTTATTTATCACAAATGGAAAAAATAAGAAGTGAGGAGTTTGGTATATTTTTTCCGGAAAATAAAGTTATAAGAAACAGGATTGTTAAAAAAGATCAAAAGATTGGCACATTAAACAATAACCCAATAAAATCAAAAAAGGATGGATTTTTAATTTCCATTCATTTTCCATCCTATGTATTTAAGGGGGAGATTCTTTATGAAATTGCTCAAGTTCCTTCATGATTAGTTCCAAAGCTCTATCTAGCTGTGTATCCCTTCCGGCTAGGTAATCCTGAGGTGCAATATCTATCTCCAAATCCGGATCTGTGCCATAATTTTCAACGCCAAATCCAACATCTTTGAACCAGAAAGCAAATTCAGGCTGTGTAACCACTGAACCATCAAGCAATCTCCTTCTTGGGTTTATGCCTATAACACCTCCCCACGTCCTTTTACCTATGAGGAAGCCAATCTTCATCAATTTAAAGGAGTGAGAAAATATATCACCATCAGAGCCAGATAATTCGTTGGTTATGCATATAAGTGGTCCTTTTGGAGAATATGGAGGATATTCCACTTTAAGACCATGCCTAGGATTATCATAACCTATTATTTTCCTGTTCAATTTCTCAAGAAGGAATGGTGAAACAAATCCTCCTCTATTGTACCTTACATCTACAATAAGAGCATCTTTCTCTATTTCTTCCAGGAAATTTTTATGAAATTCAGAGAAGCCAAATTCCATCATATCTGGAATATGGATATATCCTACCCTGCCATTTGTTTCCTTATGAACATAATTTTTATTTTTTTCCACCCAATCCCTGTATATTATTCCTGATTCATCGCCAACTGTTTTTACATTGAATATCAAATCTTTTCCATCCCTCCTTATTTTAATTGATACTACGTCGTTTGACAAGTTTGTCAATAATTTACCAGGCGGATTATTTTTATCAAGCTCTATACCATTAATTTCAACGATTAAATCATTCTCTCTAACATCAATCCCTGGAAAAGTTAAAGGCGATCTTTCATCCAGTCTACCTCTGTAAATTCTCTTTATTCTATACCCATCATTGAATTCTATTTCAGCTCCAAGGTAACCCCTGCTCTCAAGAGGTGAGTTAAAATAATCACCTAAATATTCATAGGAATGAGATGTGCCAAGTTCTCCCTGCAATTCCCATATCAGGTCAGAAAGTTCTGCCCTAGTTGATACTTTTTCTAGCAATAATTGATATTTCTTGAATATATTTCCCCACTGAATGCCATTGTCTCTCCAGTAATTCTCTTTCATCAGCATCCAGGTTTCATAAAGCATCTGGCTGAATTCTTTCCTTGGATTTACCCATGCTTTTATTCTATTAATATCTATAATACCAGATTCTCTGCCAGGATTTGTAGACTTTAACTCCTGTTTCTGGGAATAATCAATTATTCTGAACATGTTCCTGTATCTATAAATGATCTTTGTTTTATTTAAAGAAACATTGTAATCAAATGCTTTTTCCACCACAATGTCATCTTTTTTATTTTCAATATTATAATAATGAATTTCACCCACATTTTCCTCATTCAAATCCAACGGCTTTGAAAAATAAAGGAAACCTTCTTTCACAGCATTTACCAAAGAATATCTTCCTTCCATTATTGGAATGGGAACAACTCTTCCAGATATGTTCTCTAAATCTATGTTAAATTCTTTCTGTTCATTTTCTGCATTATCCACAAAGGGGTTTTTAAAATCTTTTTTTAGTGTTACAAGGTATATTTTAGAATAATTTGGGAATGTCAGAGTAGGGGATTCGGGATCCATTATAGCTTTATAACTTGAAATAGACACAAAGTACAGATATCTTCCAAGTGGATCAAAAGAGGGTGAAAAATCTATTCTGTATGTGCCTTCTATATCAGCAAATTCATTAGATTCAATATTTCTTATCCTAATTTTTTTTCTAGTGTTACTTATCCCAATAGAATATGCTATCCACCTACTGTCAGGTGAAAAATCCAATTCCTCAATAATATCCACATTTGCTTGATCAATCTTACTGATTTTATTATTTTCAATGTCCAGGAGATACAATTCCAACCTGCCATTGGAAAATGCCAATTTCTTTCCATCTGGAGAAGGCCATATATTGTATATTAAACCAAAATCTCCATCAAATCTTTTAACAATTTTTCCTGAATCAAGAAGAACTATGACTTCCATACCATTTTTATTCTGTATACCTATATACTTGCTATCTTTGAGAAATTTACCTTTCATTAGTCTAATATCATCAGAAATTAATACCGAACCCTCAAAACTTCCCATTTTGTAATATTTTCCTCTCGCTGTAAAAAGAATATTTTCCGCTTTTTCATCCAATGAAAAATATTCAATTCTGTCGCTAATGTCTATATATCTATCATCAAGAGCTCTCTTACTTCCGTATACATTTAGATTTAATTTTTCCAGTTTGTCATTAAAAATGTAAATATCACCTGCCATTTGGAATATTATTCTTTTTCCATCTGAATTTGCATTTCTTGCATAATATTCAGAATTTTCAGTAATTTTTTTAATTTCTTTACCATCATAGCAATATATTCTTCCTATACCCTCATGATCGGAAATAAAACAAATATTATTCCCAACGATCATAGGACTTCCTATGTTTCCCTTTATTTCTGTTAGTATTCGTTCGAATGTTTTACCATCTTTAGAAAGCCAAAGCTGGCCTGTAGTACCTCCTCTATATCTTTTCCATCTTGCAGGATCGCCTATATTTCTTCCAATCAAGACAAAATCATTAATAAAGCCCATATAATTTGCATTACCATAGTTCATCCTTTCAATTTCAAATCCATCTGATGACATTCTGTATATTTCCTGGTAATAATTCAATGGCGATGAATGTGATGATGAAAAATAAATCTTGCCTGAATATGAGGTAATAGGCTTAATGTCTCTGCTTCCAAAATATGTGAGCCTTTTTATGCTATTTTCTAATATATTGAAAATGTACAAATCACCTTGAGCCTTAATATCTTCCCTGCCCATGCTCTTGAATATTGAGAAAACTATGCTATTTCCATCAAAAACAAATTTTGGGTATTTAACTATTCCCAAACCTTCAGTAATTCTCTTTAAATTTCCATCATACAGCCAGAGATCATCTTCAGTAACAAATGCTATTTTTTCTTTATAAATATCAGGATACATTAAATAATGTGTCATAAAGAAATAAATTAAAATCATTATAAAAATGTTTTTTCAAAGATATTCTCCATATTTATTTCAAAAAAATCTTTATACTAAAATTTAATTTTCAAATCTCCAACAGTAATAAAATAAATAAAAATTGCCGAGGTAGCCTAGCCCGGATAAAGGCGATAG
>JBMFTB010000011.1:0-31595 GCA_049967255.1 Thermoplasmata archaeon | reverse complement strand
TGCTTGGCTATCGCAGTCGATACCTTATCCAGGAAGTCCTCCCTCATGTTCCTTAGCTTCCTGTATTTCTTCTGCAGTTTCAGTATCTGTTTTCTCCTGTTATTGGATCCCTTTTCCTTTCTCGATAACTGTTTCTGCAGTTTCTTTATCCTCTTCTCAACATTCTTTATGAATCTTGGATTCTCTATAATCGTTCCATCAGAGAGTGTAGCGAACTTCTCGATACCAAGATCGATGCCAACAGAGTTCTCTTCAGACAACTGTTTCTTCGGTGGATATTTTTCGCTTAATTCGTAGATTATAGAGCAGTAATAGTCACCAGCATCCTTTGTTATTACTATCTGATTAATTTCCTTTATTTTAGATAGCTTCTCTTTAGAACCTTTGAAATATATACCATCAGAGAACTTTGGAAAATATATTCTGTTTCCCTTTATCTTTACATGCTGTGGTACTGCAAAATAATCGTTTTCTCCCTTCTTCATGAACTTAGGATGTTCAGCGTTTCTGTGGAAGAAGTTCTTGAACGCATTGTCTAGAAAGCGTAATGACATCTGTAAAGATTGGGAATTGATCTCGTACAGCCATGGATATTCTTTCTTGAGTTCAATGAGCATGTTCTGTGTGCCCAGATAGTTCAGAGAAGATTTCTCTGCATCCTTATGCGTTATGTAGTATTCATCCCTCTTCGCTAAGAAATAGTTGTATACGAATCGACAGCTACCAAAGTGCTTTTCCAACAAGATCTTCTGTTCCTCATTGGGATACAGCTTTACTTTGGTAGCGACTATCATTATTTATAGAAATATTAAAAGAAATATAAATCTTTCGGTTGAGGGAAGTCCGTGTATCTCCTCGCTAAAGCAAGTGAGATTTACAGCTTCCCTCAAACTCCTAACTTTGTTTAAAAATAATTTAGGAAAAAAAGCATAACATTTATATAAATATATTATCTTTACATATTCAGGGATCATTTATGACCGCTAAAACAAATGAAAACAAGGAAAATGAGGATTGGTTTAAAAAATTGGAAAGTGAATTGAATAAAAAAACAGAGGAAATTATAAAGACAATCAATGTTGAATCTGGAAAGAAAAAGGACATAAATGCTACTCTCATCCAGGACCTCTGGAGGGTTTATTTAAAATTTGGTGACATAAATATTCATTTTAATTTGGAGCCACCATATACGCAATGGGCAACATTTACGGATTTTCCTAATGTGTGGAAATTGAAGGATGATTTCAATTTCGGTGCTGTGGATTTGATTACATTCACGGATACGACCAGGGAACAGGGGAGGACAGGTGATTCCCTGAAGATCATGTATTACAACCCCGGGGATGGTGAAAGGGTAAAGATGATATTTGAATTCTGTGAAGGTGAAAAATATTATAAGTATTCTGGCTGGAAGAGGGTATATACGCAATATGTGCTTTATGATAAACCCGTTTCTTCAGCAAGCCTTGATGATATCCACGACATACTGTTCAATCTGATAACAAAATGGTACGAGTCACATCTTAAGAAGGATAGAAGCGTAATCATAGATTACGTGCAAAAAAATTTTGAGAAGGGTGAATCATTCTCAGAGTAAATCGAACGATGACAGAACCTCTATTCCTTTTTCATTTATGTAGAAAGGGTGCACAGATCTCGAATGCCCCGTCCTCCTCATTTTTAGTATCTGCAGAACCAGTCTGAATTCATACCTTTCTTTTATTGGAATGATGTCAAGGGAAATAACACCATCCACAACATATTCAAGAAACCCATCCCTGGACACAAAATGATTGTTTGCATTCACCTCTCCTGTGAAGATTGATGTAGCACCTGCATTTTTAACCGCACTTGATAAGGAAAAAAGAACATGTCTTTTCTCATGTTCTTCATTAAACATCATTGTAAGGAGCGTTGCTGAATCAAAAACAACCCTCTGCGCACCGAATCCACGTATTTCGTCTGATATATCCCCCTCTATTCTTGTTAGCGTAGATTTTGCATCCTCCGGGTCAAGCTTTATTATTTTCAGATCCCCTTTTTTCTCAAAATCTGAAAATTTCCACGAAAAATTTTCAGCCGAGGACACTATTGAATCCCTTTCCTCCTCAAGGCTTATGAATACGCATTTTTCATTGTTTACCAAACCCTGATTAAGAAACTGCATGCCAAACGTTGTTTTACCTGCACCAAATGGACCGATCACCGCAACTGTATGGCCCTTTGGTATTCCTCCATTTATTAAATCGTCCAGACCCATTATTCCACTATTTATTCTTTCCATTTACATCACCTTATTTTTTCAGTATACGTGACAATAAAACCGTTTGTGTAATCCACTTGTGTTTTAAACCTTATTACCCTTTCCTCCTCAATATGGGGAAGTACACCAATAAACTTCGGAACATAAAGATACCTGTATCTCTGTGAATATTTCTCCGACGCAAACCACTTAAAATCAAGAATACCGTCAACAATATCGGAAATGATCTGCTCCATTCTTTTTTCAGCTATGCCCTCTGTAAGGAGGAGATAAATTATGCTTTTCCATTTTTTTGATGCCTTAACGAGACCCTTTATAACGTCTATGAGCATTGATTCGCTTACCTGTGAAGATGTAACAAGGTCCGTTAGGGAATCAATTATTACAACGCTGTCATCTCCATTGTCATTTAGGAATTTTACAATTTCTTCTAGTATGTCCTTTCCCTCGGGCTGATCAAAGAGTGAGCCACCGCTGGACCATGATCTTGGTATGGAACTCTTCTTAAAATATAAGGATGAAAGATCCCTGATTATAAAATTTTCAAAAAATGCCTGGGACAGGTCATTTTCAAGAGAAAGATCTACAATCCTCTTCACCTCTGCTTCACTCTTTGTCAAACTTACATAACATGTTTTTGATGGTATGTAAATATCCTCAAGATATCCCCCAAGCATTGTTTTTCTCCTTTCAGGATATTTCCTTGCAATTGAAAGTTTTGCAGCTGAAGTAATTGAAAATTCCATGTTCCCGGCGCCAGGCTCGCCATGAAGTAGAACAACAGACCCCTCAGGCACACCGCCCTTTATAATGCTGTCAAATGCTGCAACTGCGGTGGGTATCTTTTTTATTTCCATGCCAGTTCCTCCACTAAATGGGCTGTGGTCTTCTTTACAGCATCGGTTGAAGTATAATTTGGCATCCATCCATAGGACTTTGCCTTATCAATTGAAAGTAGCATGGTCTTAACATCACCCTTCCAGCCCCTTCCGTTTATGCCACCTGTTGTTATGAATTTCACATTCTTTAAATTCATTGCCTCAGAAACGATTCTTGCAATTTCCATTACATTCGTTACCTGTTCCGTACCCAGATTAAATTCATCATACCTTTTTGATGATCTTTCATTCAGGAATAACATTCCATTTATGCAATCTTCTATGTAAAGGTATGATTTTGATTGTGTTCCATCACCAAGTATTTCGAGTTCTTTGCTGTTTTTTTTCAGCTTATTTATGAAATCATAAATTACACCATGTGTACCCCTTGGACCAATAACGTTTGCAAACCTGAATGAAATACCTTTTATGCCATGCATATGGGAGAATGCTGAAATGTATGCTTCTGCAGCGAGCTTTGATGCTCCATAAAATGATATTGGTTCCAGCGGCCCAAAATCCTCGCTTGTTGGAACAGGCGCATCCCCATAAACAGTTGAAGATGAGGAAAAAATTATTTCTGGTACATCATTAAGCCTCATTGCCTCTAGAACATTGTATGTTCCCAGCACATTCTGTTCAAAATCAACATATGAATCTTTCTCACCCTTCCTCACATCAGGGTTTGCTGCAAAATGTATAACCGTATCAATATCCTTAAAATTTTTCCTCAATTCAACAATTTTTGTAACATCACCGCGGATGAATTTTACACCGTAATTAGAAATGAATTCTAGCCTGCCCGATGACAGGTTATCAAAAACAACCACATCATTTTCCTTATACAGATGTTCAACCATGTGCGATCCAATGAATCCCGCACCACCAGTGATTATTATCCTCCTGTTTTTCATCTTTTCACCACTATCAGATAATGGTCCTTTTCAAATGGACTAATTGACAATATCTCCTGAACATTATTAATATTTTTTATTTCATTTCTCATAACATTTTCAGAGTCAGAAACTGCATCTATGGCCCTTGTCTTGAGAAATAGAAGACCGTATTTTGCGCTTTTGAACCTGTCTAAGTTGTTTAAAAATATTGTTGTTTGATCCCTCTGAGCAATGTCCTGGTATATTATTTCAGGATCTTCAACGAATAATGCGTAATTGTCCGGATTTGATGCATCCTCCATTATAGGAAATATGTTTTTCCTCCTTTCTGAAAGGTGAAGCAAGGATGCAAATGGTTTTATAGCAAATTCAACTGAAAATATTTTGCCATTTGAGCATATATCAGATATGAATGAGACAGTATTCCCGAACGATGCTCCAAGGTAAAGCACTTTTGAATCAATCCTGAATGGATAATTCCTTAAATTTTTTTTAATAGCTGCAGAAAGCTTGCTCCTATAAGGATCCCATTGCCTATATTCAGCATTATTCTCCTTTAATATTTTTTCACCGAACTCTGAACCCGATACAATACTTTTAGTATAGATATTCCCCTTATGCTCGTAAACGCCAAAATATCTGGTCTTGTTCATCATTTGAATATAGCAATTGAGTTATTTAAATTATGTTCCAAAGCGCCTGGATCTTCTCTGATAGGATAGTATGGCCCTTAAAAAGTCTATCTTGGTTAATGATGGCCAGTAAACGTCTGCAAAATAAAGTTCAGAATATGCTATCTGCCATAGCAGGAAGTTTGATATTCTTTCCTCTCCTGAGGTCCTAAGTATAAGGTCAGGATCTGGCAAATCCGATGTGTAAAGATGCTTTCTTACAATTGACTCATCTATGAAATCAGGATCCAACTTTCCTTCCCTTGCTTCCTGTGCAATCTCTCTTATGGCTTTTAAAATTTCTTCCCTACCACCGTATGCTATTGCCAGGTTCAAAAAATAATTGTCATAATCCCTAGTCACTTTCTCTATCTCTTCCACCTTTCTCCTGAGGCTTTCTGATAACAAATCCCTCCTTCCAATTATCCTTACCCTTACCCTGTTTTTATGTATTCTTCCTTCAGAGAGTTCCTTTTCAATGGATTTTTCAAAAAGGTCCATAAGTGCTTGCACTTCCCTAGAAGATCTGCTGAAATTTTCTGTTGAGAATGCATAAACTGTAACAATCTTAATCTTAAGTTCTATACACCAGTTCAGAAATTCATATAACTTTTCCCTACCTAACACATGACCCTGAACAGGATCAAGACCAAGATCCTGGGCGTACCTCCTGTTCCCATCCATGATTATTGCAACATGGTTCGGTATTTTTCCCGAACTAACAATATCCATTAATCTCTTCTCGTAAACCCTGCTCACTGTGTTTGCTATTTTATCACCAAGTTCCATTTTATACATAATAATATGATTTAGAATTTAATCCTTTTCAATGTAAAATTTTTTAAACCCCTGTTCATTTCAAGTTCTAAGCGGGTGTGGTGTAGTTTGGTAACATAGAGCCCTGCCACGGCTCAGCCTCGGGTTCAAATCCCGGCACCCGCACTTTTTTCCAAAATTTTTAAAATAAATGAAAATCTTTTTATCAATTTTATAAAAAAAATGAAAATTCTTAAATATTACCATTTGCTTAGTTTCATTATGAAAGTCCTTGCTATTTTGCCCGATTTTATACCGCAGGAGGAAGTAAAGAGAACAGTTGCGCAGATCATGCCTGAAATAGAGATAACAAATACTCCAGAATTCCCAAAATCTGATGCGGATGTTCTTATTGTAACAACATTCACAAACGTGGACAAGAATTTAATAGACAGAATGCCGAATTTGAAATTTGTTCAGGTAGCGAGCACAGGTTATGACAGTGTTGATGTGGATTACCTGAAAATGAAGGGTATTATGCTTTCAAATATTCCTACAGCTAATAAACAAAGTGTTGCAGAACATGTAATTGCTATGACACTTGTGTTCCTTAAGGATATGATAAATTTGAACGAAGAACTGAAGGTGCATCATAGATGGCCCATGCTCACGGGTTCCAGGGATCTTGAGGGAAAGATCTTTGGCATTGTAGGTATGGGAATGATCGGCATACAGCTTGCAAAGAGGTTAATGCCATTCAATGTTGGTATTGTTTATTATGACATAAGGAGGCTTCCACCTGATGAGGAGGAAAAATACGGTCTAACGTACATGGATTTTAATGATCTTCTGAGGAGCTCTGATATAATATCCATACATTTACCATTAACAGAAAAAACAAGGAAGATGTTCGGAGAAAAGGAATTTTCAATGATGAAGGATGGAGCAATATTCATAAACACTGCAAGGGGTGAAATAGTTGATGAAAATGCACTTGTTAACGCAATGAAAAGAAAGAATATAAAAGTAGGCATAGATGTGTATGAAAATGAGCCCCCTGACTTTGATTCCGAAATATTCAAGATGGATGATGCCATATTTTCACCTCACATTGCTGGGGTTACCATAGAAAGCCAGCAGAGATTCCTGACAGAAACAATATCTAACGTTCTGAGGTATGTCCAGGGCCTAGAACCACTTTACAGGGTGATCTGAATTGAAGGGAGCTCAGATTTTTGCCAATGTACTTGATGACCTTGACCTGTATCCCATATTCGGTAATCCCGGAACTACGGAACTACCCAGTTTAAGGAACATTAAAAATTATGTCCTTACTCTTCATGATTCTATTTCAGTTGGAATGGCCGATGGTCTAACACAGTTCACTGGTAAGCCTAAGGCTGTGAATCTGCACACACTTCCTGGCCTTGCAAATTCAATGGCATTCATTTACACAGCAAAAATGAATCATACGCCCATTGTAATTACAGCAGGCCAGCAGGACATGCGTCATATGGTACTTGAGCCTTTGCTTTATTACAACCTTGAAAGTGTGATCGCAGATGCTGTTAAGTATAAGTATGAGCTCAGGACAACAGATGACATTTCAATTGCTTTAAAGAGGGCAAAGATCATTGCCCAGACACCACCCATGGGGCCAGTTTTCATTTCCATGCCCATGAACATAATGGATGGAGAGGGTAATTACCAGAAAATTAATGATTATGCCTTCTCAAACGATTTAATTAATAATGAATCTGTGAAACTCATAGCGGATAGATTAATGTCCGCAAAGAACCCGGCTATAGTATTTGGCTATGAAATTGATATGTTTAATGCGTTTAAGGAGGCTGAGGAATTTGCAGATAAGCTTGGCTGCCCAGTCTATGGCGAACCATTGTCCAGCAGGGCTGTTTTCAATACCTCAAATAAAAGGTTTGCTGGTGATCTTCTTCCTGGATCAACACTGATAAATCTAACGCTTATAAACAATGACCTCATTCTTTTCATAGGTGGTGATTTTACCCTATATCCATATTTACCATCACCTGTGCTGCCTGGAAAGGATCTAATTTTTGTTGGTTTGAACATCGCCCCAAAGCTTGGTGAATTCTACCAGATGAATCCAAAATTATTCCTCAGGGAAATTGTTAAAATCGTAGAAAAGAAGTGTGATTATTCAAGGCCGAAGGACCTTACATTTGCAACAAAAATTGCTAACGAGCGCTCATCAATGGGCTTTAATTATGTAATCAGCCAGGCAAAGAAACAATTTTCAGAATATACGGTTGTTGATGAAGCAATTTCGGCATCGTATACGGTGAGAAACATATTCGGTTACGGCCCAGGTAAATATTTCACAGCAAAAAGTGGCCAGCTTGGCTGGGGTCTCCCTGCTGCCTCAGGGATAGGGATGGTAAATGACAAAATTCTGCTCATCATTGGTGATGGTTCATTCATGTACACTGTACAGACGCTATGGACAGTGAAAAATTTCAGTATTCCATTAAAAGCCATTGTTTTAAGAAACAATGCATATAACATTTTGAAAAGCTTTGCAAAGAGTTATTATCCTGATATGGAAAATGCACCATTTCTTTCGTTTGAATTGGACATTGAAAAAATTGTAAATAGCTTTGGCATAGATTCCATGGTGGCTGGCAAGGATCTCAAGGAACTGGAGTGGCTTAGGGAAGGGAATGATGCAAAAGTACTTGTCGTTGATGTGGATAAGACCGTGCCAAAACTATTTCTCTAGATTTCCCTCCATCTGGACTTTTTAAGCGCTATCACAAATATAAAGAATGTAAAGGCTACTAATATGATCCAAGTCAATGCAAAATCTAATGCACCAAGATGAATGTATCCGGCTGCATTCTGCGCAATTTCTGCAGCATATGTGGTTGGGGACAAATATGAAAGGTATCTCCAAGGATATGGAATGTATGTAATGGGGTAATAGACTGGTGGAATAGTTGTAAGCAATGGTGAGATTATGCCTGAAAAAGCCCAGGATTGAACTATGTCCGAGGACAATGTTGATAGGAAAAAGCCCAGGGAAATGGAAAATGTGAATATCAGGAGCATATCAAACAGGATCGTTATCCAACCAATAACTGTTATCTTTACGAAAATGAAATTTAAAATTAATAAAAGAGTAATTGTTGGTATTGAATAGACCAGCTCAGATATGGCCATACCAAGTATGTAAGTTCCAGCAGATGTGGGCGAGCTTACAACCATGTCCTGGAGCTTCATATCATTTTTCAGATGTGATAGATCCCCCTGCATGGATGTGCCACTCTGGACCATGTTCATGATCAATGCACCAAGGGCTGCAACAGGCAAAAGTGTGCCGTGGCTTGCGAATGTAACAACCGCCAGTATGGATAATGGTGCAATAAGCGTGTTTATCAGAACTACAGGGTAATTGACCATTGCATATATGGAATTAACCAGTATTGATGCTATTACCTGGTTCCAGTACCTCTTCATTCTGCTCACCCCCTTCTACCAGGAATTCAAAAATATTGCTGAGTGAAACTTCCTGAACGCTGAATTTAATCTTCCTTTCAAGAAGCATTGACACTAGCTGATAAACGTTCTTTTCGTTTGTAAAAACCTGAAAGCCATCGTTCACCCTTTTGACTATTCCACTGAAGTCAAGGGTAAAATTTGGATCGTATATTTTCATGCTGTACGGGAATTCCATTTTAGACCTGAGCGTATTTATATCCCCTAGCTCAAGCAATTTTCCCCTGTCAAGTATTCCGATCAAATCACCAAGGATTTCTGCTTCTTCAAGGTAATGCGTTGTCAATATGATCAGCCTGTCTCTCTTCATTTTTGATAGTAGTGTCCATAGTTCCTTCCTTGAGAGATAATCAAGGCCAGTAGTAGGTTCATCGAGAAAAATCAATGGAGCTTCACTTGCAAGAACGGTTGCAACAAGCACCTTCCTTTTCTGACCACCTGAAAGTTTCCTGTTCTTCTCATTTTCAACATCATCAAGACCAAGGGTGCGCAGGGCTTCTATTCCCTTTTCCTTTGCTTCCCTGTAAGAAAGACCACGCCACATTAGATATGAAAGCACCGTTTGAATTGGCGTGAGCCAGGGAATTGCCCTCGCCTCCTGTGGTACGGCTGCAATGATCTCCCTTACCCTGTGTGCATCTTTTATTACATCAATGCCATCTATATATGCCCCTCCATATGTTGGCAGAAGCTGTGTTGAAAGTATTCTAATGAGCGTCGTTTTTCCAGCACCATTTTTACCTATTATCGCAAGCATTCCCTTGAGATCAATTTTAAAATCCACATCCTTTAGTGCAAATACCTTTGAACCGTAATTCTTTGAAAGTTTAATGGCCTCAATGCGCATATATGATATAAAATAAATGAATAAATAAATCTACTCATTAGGTTCCTTTATTTTTTAACAATGAAGTGTATGCGCCCAAAAGGCTCATTATTCCTGAGAAGAGCATTGCCATTTTAAACCCTAATAAAAATTCATTAACATATGTTATGGAAATATTCTGCGTAAAACCTGAAAAAATGGAGACGAGCATTGTCCTGGGCAATGCACCTGATAATATCGTGCTAGCCACGGATATGCTTAAAATCTGGCCCGTAAAACGCATTGTACCAAGCGTGCCAGAGGCAACACCATACTTCTCCCTTGGCACAGAACCCATAACAGAATTTGTGTTCGGTGCAGTGAAAAAGCCAAATCCTATGCCTATGAAACTTAATGGTATTACTATGTCCATGGCGCTTTTAATTGTTATGAAAGAAAGAAAAAGAAATGATATACCTATAACAGCCATGCCAATGGATGCCATTACCCTTGAACCGTATTTATCAGCAAGCCTGCCACTTATTGGTGAAAAAATAACCATAAACACCGGCTCTGAAACAAGTATCAGTCCGGACTGAAACGGACTGTACTTCAAGATGACCTGCAGATAAATGGAAAATATGAAAACTATGGAAAAGGTGCTTATGTAATTTAAAAATGCTGTAAAATTTGATGCTGCAAATGTCCTGTTCTTTGTGAATAAAGAAATATCTATCAACGGCGCTTTGCTCTTCCTCTCAACATAAATGAAAAAAACAAACAATAAAATACCAATGAACAAAAGGTAAATCATTGAAAACCAGCCATATATCTCTGAAAAGCTGAGATAAAGCACTGTAGATAGAAGTGATCCGGAAAATAAAACGGCACCTAGTATATCGAGATCCTCCTTTTTCTCAATGATTTCAATGTTCTTCATTGTATAAAAAGAAATCGCCAGGGCAATAATTACAATTGGTATAGTAATATAGAAAACGGATTGCCAGTCAAAGTACTGGATGAGCACACCGCCAAGGAATGGTGAAAATGTCAGGCCAAGGTAAACTGACATTGCATTAATTCCAAGAGCGCTCCCGCGCCTGTTCGCAGGATACGTATGGCTCACTATTGCGATAGAATTTGTCCCTATCAATGCACCGCCAGTACCGGCAAGAAAAACGAACATTATAAGCATGTAAATGTTCAGAGAGAATATTATCAATATTATTGCTATCAGAAATATGACGAAACCTAACCGGAACATCCTTACCCTACCATAGATATCTGATATTCTGCCAAAAAGTATCATGAACGATGGAAGGGGTATGAGATATGCAAGTGGAACCCACACGACGAGGAAAAAACTTGCCTTGAAAATTTCACCAATCCTGGGTACAGCAAATGTAATCACGCTTGATGTGAAAGGTGTTAGGAATGCAGCGAGGGAAGTCGTTAAAAGTACAAGTTTTCTCTGGTTCTCGTTGAGCATAATTTTCTTATATCATTCTTGATATTAATTGTTTATTTTATTTTTATCAGAAATAAAAATTGGTAAAATTTATGACCTATGAGTTTTTTCTATTCAAACATGATAGATTCACATACACATATACAGCTTGCGAGCTATCAGGATCTTGAAAATATGGCCATGGCAGGCATTGATAAAGTAGTTACATGCACAGTGGGATCAGGTGCAAGTTCATACCAGACATACAGGGATGAAATTTCCAATCTCTTCAATGTTTATAGAAAAAATGCAAAAGAAAATGGTATAGATCTTTACATTGCAGTTGGCATACATCCTGCAAACATCCCCCAGGACTGGAAAAATGGACTTTCATTAATTGAAGAATACATTTCAGATGAGAGTGTTGTGGCACTTGGTGAGGTAGGTATTAATTCAGACAGGCAGATAGAGGAGGATGTATTTATTGAAATAATAAAAATTGCTAAAAAGCATGACAAACCCATCATTGTTCATACACCCTCTAAAAACAGGTTAGAAATAGTCAAAAAGGAAAGCAATGCTATAGAGAGGGTTGGCCTCAACCCGGAACTTGTTACCATTGATCATGCAAATTTGGATGTAATTTCCATTATAAAAGATAAGAATTATTATCCCGGTCTGACTGTCAAAGATGGAAGATTAACACCAATGGATGTTCTTAATAACATAGATGAATTTGAAAATGGTATGCTAAATAGTGATGTGGCAAATCTAAGCCCGAGCGATGCTCTTTCCGTCCCAAAAACAGTGAAATTGCTCAGGGCAAAGAATATTGATAGGAAAATGATTGAAAACATTTCTGAAAAAAATGCATTAAGGTTTCTTGGAAAGATTTAATAAATACATTTCATGTGAAGGATTATGCTTGATAACCTGAGCCAGTCACTCAAAGAGACGATAAGGAAGATTACAAAAGCATCTTATATAGACAAGGACATTGTTGAGGATCTAGTCAGGGACATTCAGAGAGCATTGCTAAAGAGCGATGTGAATGTACAGCTTGCTTTAGAAATATCCAGGAAAGTGCAGGAAAGGGCTTTGAATGAAAAGCCACCCGAGGGGATGAGCCCAAGAAATTATGTCATCAAAATCATTTATGAAGAGCTCGTTTCATTGCTTGGCAAGGAAAAGGAAATTAAGTTAAGGCCTCAGAAGATTATGCTTGTGGGCCTTTATGGCCATGGAAAAACGACAACAGCAGGAAAAATAGGCAGATTTTTCCAGAGGAAAGGATTGCCCGTTCATCTTGTTGCCTGTGATGTTCATAGGCCAGCGGCTTCAGAACAGCTCGAACAAATAGGGAAGCAGCTGAACATACCCGTGTTTTCAATGAAAGAGGAGAAGGATGCAAGGAAAATAGTTAAAGAATTCCTTAGGGAAATGAAAAATGATGAGGTTGTTATTTTTGATACGTCAGGCAGACATGACCTGGAGCAGGACCTTATTCAGGAACTTAAGGATCTGAAGAATCTTATCAAGCCTGATGAGGTATTCCTCGTTCTTGATGCAACGATAGGCCAGCTTGCGGGACGCGAGGCAAAGGCCTTCAAGGATGCTGTAAATATTACCGGGGTTATTTTGACAAAGCTTGATGGAACTGCAAAGGGTGGTGGTGCACTGAGTGCTGTAGCAGCAACTGGAGCGCAAATAGCTTTCATAGGCACCGGAGAGCATCTTGAGGATCTGGAGATATTCGATCCTAAGAGGTTCATTTCAAGGATTCTGGGGCTTGGAGATCTTCAGACATTGCTCGAAACAGCAAAGGAAATGGAAATTGATGAGAAAAAGGCAGAGGAAACGGCTGAAAAATTAATGTCCGGGAAGTTTAACCTTAAAGACATGTACGATATCTGGGAACAGATGGCTCGTCCCGGCATCCTGCAAAAGATATTCAATTCAATACCATCCTTCACATTACCCGGTTCAGAAAAGATTGATAATTCATTCATGGAGCAATCAGAGCAGAAATTGAACAAGTACAGGATAATACTTGATTCAATGACCTATGAAGAACTTGAAAATCCTGAGATAATAAAGGGTACAAGGATTGAAAGGATTGCAAGGGGCTCTGGATCAAAGCCTGAGGATGTGCGCCAGTTATTGAAGGAATTCAACAACATGGTCAGGGCAATGAAAAACATGAAGGGAAACAGAAAGATGCTCAGATTGATGAAAAGGCAGTTTGGCAAGAATTTGCCCGATCTAGAGGAAAAAGAGGATCAGGGTTCCTAGAGTTATTGTGATCAACGTAACTGGAAAACCCACCCTGGAAAAGCGCAGCCAGTTTATTTCTATTCCATAGGCTGATGAAATTTCAAGAACAATAATGTTTGCAGCAGCACCTATTATTGTTGCATTTCCAGCCAGTGTTGATGCCATGGCAAGTGCAAGCCAGAAACTTGTCTGGTGTGTGACTGGAGAAAGAAGCATAACAGCGGGTACGTTGCTTACAAGATTTGATAGGACAGTTACAAATGTAACATACCATACAGGATTATGAAGAGGCATGCCATATGTGGCAAAAAAATTCATCATTGCTGAAAGTATGCCTGATACGTTAACACCTTCAAGAACGATGAAAAGGCCTATGAAAAATAGAATTATGCCCCAATCAACCTCCTTTATTATTTTTCTAGGATCTTCATTTGCGATCAGGGGTGTTATGAAAAGGAGTATTGATGCGCCTATGAATGGTACAAATGCAATATCCTGGACAAAGAAAAATGAAACGAGTATGGCAAGCATGGTGATTACGCCAGCATAAAGAAGATTGGGATGCTTTATTTCCTGCTTTTTCTTAACGGCTGTGATTTTTATTCTCATTTCCTTTTTGTAAAACAAATAAATTATCGATATGGATATTATTAATGATGCAATTGAAATGGGAAGGAGCAGGGATGAATAATAAAAAAATGGTATATGGCTTTCTATGGCTATGTAGGCGTTCTGTGGATTCCCAATCTCCGTTGCAACACTCCCTATATTGGCTGAAAATATTTCACTCAGGAGAAATGGCTCTGGATTGATATTCGTTTCCTTTGAAATTTTCAGGATAATGGGTGTAAAAAAAAGAACTATTGCATCATTCAGAAAAAGAGCGGAAAGGAACGATGTGCTTACAGAAATGATTATTAAAAGGGTTCCGGATGTTTTTGAAATTGAGACGAGCTTTGTTACAGCCCAGTTGAAAAAACCTGAAATTTCAAAGACGGAAACAATGATCATCATCCCGATAAGTAAAAAGAGAATGCTTATGTCTATGGACTCCAGTGCCTGATTTATTGATACAATACCGAATATGATCATCAATGCGGCACCAAGCAATGCGGATGTTGGTCTTGTCAATCTAGCACCACGCATTCTCCTTATTGATATGAGCGCGTATGTAAGAATGAAAATGATTAATGCAACAATAATCATCGTTTCATCGTTGTATTTCACATTACCAAATAAATCTTTCTGTATAAAATTATCAAAAATGAAAAACTTTTTCTTTATATTTAAAATCCATTTTTAATGGAAAAGCAATGGAAATGGAAAAAATTTTTATGGAAATACTCGCTGGAATATGATGGAACAGTGTATTCCATAATAAATAAAAGGAGAATTTTTACAAAAGGTTACTGGGATATTTTTCTTCCTTTCCTTGCAATTTTTAAAAATCCTGAAATATTGATGATAGGCCTTGGTGGGGGTACAGTTCTTTATGAATCAAATAAAATTTTCAATGGCAGTTTTTCAATGGATATTGTTGAAATAAGCCAGGAATCCGTAGAAAAAGCATCTGAGGTTATTGATCTGAAAAATGGGAACATAATCATAGGTGATGGTTTTGAATTTTTATTGAAAAACAATAAAAAATATGATATAATAATTCTTGACGCTTACAAGGACAGAAAAATACCTGAAAATTTCATTTCAGAAAACTTTTTCCTCGCTGCATTTAACTCTTTAAAGGAAAATGGCATTCTACTTGTAAATTATGCGCTAAATGCCTATGGTATAATGAAAATAAAAGATTTTAAAAAATATGCTGAAGAATATTTTTTGACGTTCAGGATTGGCCCGACAATGCTTGAAGAGAATATCATTATAGTATGTTCAAAGATTTTTGGTATTGATGACATAAAATCAAGATTGAAAACGCTTAATATTTTTCCACCATGGCTGAAAAGGAGGGTATTAAAGTTAAAAAAATTATGATTAAAAGTTTTAATATTAAAATATCTTTAAAGAGTATTTGTGGAAGCTTTTGAGAACAAGGATATTAAAATTCTGATCACTACAAGGGTGATCAGAAACTTCTATTTCGGTTATTTGAGCTTCATATTACCCCTTTACCTCAAATATATGGGATTCTCGTACGTTGAGGTCGGCTTATATGCACTTACAGCAACAGTATCAAGCTCAATACTTGTCATAATTTCAGGCTTTTTCGGCGATCTTTACGGGAGGAAGAATATGCTAATTGTTATGTCTTCCCTTTCCATTTATTTGCTCATAATTCTGCTCATTACTAATAATCCATTATTTTTGTTTCTAAGTTCTATATTTGGAATTTCGTTCAGTGGCATAGGTGGTGGTGCAGGTGGTGGACCCATAGCACCTTTAATAAATGCACTCGTTGCTGAAAGGGTAAGTGAAAACAGGACAAGGGTCTATTCAACAATTACATCCCTTGGCACATTTTCATCTGTAGCAGGCGGAATATTTTCAACAATCATCTCAGGCAGTGTGGCAGGCTTCTATCATATTCTTTTCATCGTTGGTCTAATTCTCGCAGTTACTTCTACACTAATAACATTTTTTATGCAGGATGTACAAGAAAAAAAAGAGAAAAAGATATTGCCCGTAAAATCTGGAAAAAATATAATGCTCATTTCAATGGCAGGAATGTTCGGTAGTTTAGGCTTAGGGATGGTCCTCCCACTCATTTCACTCTGGTTCCAGGACATGGGCTTAAAAGCATACCAGATTTCAATTATTTTTACGGTATCTTATATTATGGCTGGAATTGGCGTTAACTTTGCATCATATTTTGAAAATTATCTTGGCACTATTAAAAGCATTGTTACTTTCAGGTTCCTGGGCTCCGTACTCCTTGTTTTCATACCATTTCTACCGCTTGGTGTTGCAGTTATTGTTTATGTTCTAAGAACAATGTTCTACCAGATGGCTTTACCCATAAGACAAAATTTCTCAATGAATGCATTTTCACCTGGTGAAAGGTCAAGGGGCTCAAGCATAACGGGCATATTTAGAAGATTGCCCTATGGCATAGCAAGTTCCATAGGGGGATTCCTTTTCTCTGTTGGGATGTTTGCACTTGCGTTCCTTTCAGCAGGGCTAGTCTCAACGATTGACCCGATCCTGTACTATGTATTTTTCAGAAATATGGAAAAAAATTAAAAACTACGTTACACTTACCATTTTTATGGCCGAATCAATAAAGGGATTTGTAAAAAATTTCGAAGAAATAAATGAAATGGAGATGGAAGGAGGAGCTAAAATAAGATGGCTTATAACGCATAAGGACGGTGCTCCTACATTTTCAATGAGGTATATAACGATTGCAAAGGGCAAAGAAACACCTGCACACGCTCATGATTACGAACATGAGATTTTTGTAATAAAAGGCAGGGGAGAAATAACGCTCGGGAATGAAAAAAAGGAATTGAGAGATGGAAAATTCATATTCATTCCAGGAAACCTGTTCCACAAGATACATGCAAATGAGGACATGGCGGTGATATGCGTTGTTCCAATTAAAGCGGCAAAGCAGCTCCTAGGAGATTAAAATAATGAAGGTAAGATTCAGAAAAGAAGAGATATACGATATTATAATCGCTACGATTATCCTGAGCTTTGCTTTTACACTTGCATTCTTTGGTTTAAGGGTCTCACCCTTCTCATTCCTTATTTATTTTCTAATTTCGCTGGTGGCAGTGCTTACGGGTTTTGTTGGCCATGAAATGCTACATAAGTTCACTGCATTCAGGTATGACTACTACGCAGAATTCAGACGCTGGAATATAGGTCTTGTAATCGCGCTAATCACAAGCTTTTTCGGCATAGTATTCGCTGCACCAGGAGCAACAAACATATATGGGTATGTTGATAGGAACACAAACGGAAAAATAGCAGCAAGTGGCCCTGTATACAATCTTGTTCTTGGCATATTTTTCATAATACTAGCCTATATTATTTCAGGAATAGGAAGCCAGATAGCACAGTTCATAGGAATGATAAATATATGGCTCTCATTTTTCAACCTTTGGCCAATTCCACCACTGGACGGTTCAAAAGTACTAAGGTGGAACTTCCCCATATATCTTGTATTGATTATGATTTCAGGATATCTTACAATAAAATATGTTTTTATGTTATAAAAAAATAAAAAAAATAATTTATTGTTTTTCTTCTTTATTTTCTTCTTTTGGCTCTGTCCAGGGCTTTACACCTTCCTTGGGTTTCTTTCTTTTAAAGTATATTGCTTCAACAATTGCTATTACGAATAGAATAACTATTAGGATTATCAGTGTAATATCTAAAGGAGACATGCCTGTATAATATGTGGGAAGTGTTATTGTCGGGTTTACTGATAACATTCCTGCAGAGATGTTTCCTGAGGTAATAGATGATGTGTATCCAGATGGATAGGTAACAGTATAAGAATAAGCGCCATAATGCTCTACAAATGTTATTGAGGATGATGATGTAGTCTTTGTTATTCCATTAAGGGTAACTGACCAAACTGAACCTGAGGGTAGTCCTGTTTCAACAAAAGTAACGGTGTAATTCAATGGCACAAATGTGAGATCTTCTATAACTATATTACCATTGACTACCAATACTCCAGATGCTGGTGTAACATTGTATCCGGGTATGGTGTATACGAAGAAAGTATATGTTCCATTGGGCAATGAGAATGATGTTGAAGCACTGGACAATTCATAATTTGATCCGTCAAAATTGATCCTCCATGATGTTCCTGAAGGCAATCCTGTTTCAACAAATGTCACTTGGTATTTCGCCTGGGTGAATGATATGCCAATCGATACCTGGGTGCCGTTCAATGTGAATGTTCCGGATCCGGGCACGGCATAATAACCTGGCGTGATCACTTTATAGCTATAGGTACCATAGGGCATGGAGATTTCCAAAGTAGTTCCAGTTGTCGTGTAATTGTGTGAATTTATTTCAACAGACCAGGCGGTATTGCTTGGCAAGCCCGTTTCCGTAAATACCACATTCACAAGCTTTTCTGTATATACTATCTCAACGAATGCTGAACCATTGTTCACGTATACATAGCCACTCTGAACGTTTCTTTCATAGCCGTATACCTTCGATACATTATATTGATAAGTGCCGTTTGGAAGGTAAAATGTAATGTTCTGACCTGCTGCTGCATTCTTTGTTTCCCCGTTTATTGTAATTCCCCATGTACCCGATAATAGACCTTTTTCGCTGAATTCCACATTATAAAGAACCTGAGTGAAAGTTATGTTCTTTGAAATGCTCGAATTGATAACATTGATGTATCCTGATGATGGCGATGACCTGTATCCTGAAATTTCAGAAACCTGATAGGAGTAATTTCCTGAAGTAACACTAAATGTAATTGTGCTGGTCGTGCTTGTCATTGTGACACCATTCAAAGAAACGGCCCAGGGCATTCCAGATGGGAGACCTGATTCATTGAATGTTAAATTGTATAGGCGGTAATAGATTATAGGTACAACAGTAGGTGCAAATACCCTTATGGCTGTCATTGTAGTGCTCTGTACATAGCCTGACACTGGTAAAATATATGCGTAGTATGTACCTGGAAGTACATAAAATACATTATTGCTCGAATTAGTTGTGAAATTTTCAACTAGCATATTAACAGGATTGAGAAGCTCAACCGACCAGTATGTTCCGTTTGTAAGACCTGATTCATCGAATACAAGAGGGATCTGGGTAAAATTCAATGTTAGGTAATCTCCACCATACTGTATTAAGCCTAAATCGTTGAATGGGACCTGACCATTGAAATCGTACCAGAAGTTCCCGCCCTGATAACCAGTGTTAAGAACATTTCCACTGAGTGGAATTCCATTGAAATGGTATGTATAATTCAAAGGTTCTTTTGAAATATTCCAATGATTTATATAAATTGTATTCACACCCCAGTAAACATTGTACCCTGGGTTATATGCAGGATATTGTACATCGAAGTAATTGTTGTAAATTGTGTTATTTCCGGAATAGAGTACAAGCCCGAGTGGTGTAAGTGCATCTGCCAGGAATGATGAATAAGTGGTTTGGGTTATTGGACTTTGATAGAAATAGTTACCCCAGATCAAATTTTTGGAAGCCGTAGCATTATTATTGTAAAAAACAATGGATATGCCTTCACTATAGAATACATTGTTTGAAACTAAATCATGTGTAGAATTCCAGAATATCATATTTCCGATCAGAGGATCCCATTGTATCTGTGATGAAAACCATCCTGAAATAGACTGTGAATTCAAGAATGATAGATATGATGTATTATAAAATTCAAAATTTAGATAGTTGGTTCCAGGAAGTACATAATAGTTCAAAAAGGAGTTGAGACTCTGAGGATATATGATTTCAAACGAAGGCATACCTTCTAGATTAACATGAACGTTGGTGTTTGCAATTAGAATACCTGAGAATGCAGGAAATGCATAATCATTGAACTGTGCAAAGATTGGGTTTATAGGCGTATATTCGTTATTGAATACCATATATGGGTTATTAGCACTCCCGTTTCCTGAAGAGGAGATGTATTGCAATTGATTATTATCAAAAGCATATAAAGGTGTGTATATGCCAAGACTCATGTTTTTAAACATTCTAATGTTGAGCGTGCTTCCCATGTTGTTTATAATTACCGGATTGTAATTGCTCATAATTATATATGCGCTGTAATTCCCATATGGTAGTGCAAATGAATATTGACCTTTAATGGATAAAGGTACCCATGCAGATAATGTTTCGTTAAATTTGGATCCTTGAGCAACAAACATGAATGAATTGGGCGGGTTAATGTTTCCAACAAAGGCCTGCATTTTATTTGTTAATGATACATTCCACATACCATAGAGGAACGATGGCCCTGCATTTAGCATTGCTGTCTCACCTGTCCAGGATACTGCAACGCCTTCGGATGTCTCACCCGTATCAGTTCCGAAGTCAAATGCAGCAGGAACATTATGGTAGGATTTTGTTGTGCTGTTGAAATAGTAAAGGTTCATCATTGCATTTATATCATATATCATTGCAGTGCTTCCGCCACCTGGACCACCAATCATTATTTCTGCATCATTTAGAAGGTAACCGTTTGGCGTTATTTCACTACCGCTCACGAGATAGTATGGCTGCGGAGCCACATAGCCCGTTGGCATGCCATATGTGGAATTGAAAAGAACTCTGTCATACGAGCCGGATATTGATGTGCCATTGGCCAATGTGACTGTGTAATTGAAGAATACCGCCGTATCACCGCTTATCACTGTTGAATTTAAATAAAGATCCACGGTAAATGGATAAGTTACCTTGATTGTTGGGCCAATTGTATAATAATAAACACCTGGTACAAGTGTTCCATAACCAGAATATATGGAATTAGGGCTCATATAGAAAGCTGAGCTTGAAAAGTTCCATATATTATCCAGAAAAGTGAGCTCCTGTGTTCTCGCTGAATAGAATACAACGTTCTGGTTCCAGAACACATAGCTGGAATTTCCAAATAATGTAACATGGTTCAGAACAGTGTTTAACTGAAATGTAACACTGTAAGGTGCACCATCAAGCAAGTAGAAATCGTTGAGGTTGTTCACCTGAACTGTTGCCTCAAAGCTTGATGTTGTGTACGTGTATGGCACCAGCTGGCCACTGCTGTTCATTCTAAGCCCAAAATCACCGAGACCCATAGGTGCTGGTGCTTGCGAATATAATGGTGTTACCTGCCCATCTGTGTAAATGAACCTCTTCTGCAGATTTGGCAGAAATGCATACTTCATCGGAACATTATCCTGTTTTAATGTATTGAATATTCTCTTTGCCAATGGCATTTTCTCACTGTTCTTTAATGGAGACAGAATTGATGGGCTTTTTATTTCAATATTTGACTTTTTCTGGATGCTTGATGGAAAGCTTGCAAATGCACCTGCGAATGTAGACACAAGAAATAGTGCAATCACTAGCATTACTATTACGCTTACAATCTTCTTACTCATATTGCCTCATCCAGGAGAACGTACAGAATAATTGATTATAAATTTTTCTGATTTTTTTCTAAAATAAAAAATAAAATTGATTATTTCAATTTTTCAATTATGCTTGTAATCCTCTCAATGCATGATAATAGATCTTCTTTTTCATCGATTGTAAGCTTTGAAATTAAATTCTCGAAGTTTTTGTCTGTCTTTTCCTTAATTTTTTCATATTTTTCTAGACCTTTTTTTGTCATTACTATCTCTATCTTTCTCCTGTCTTTGCCTCTTTTTCTTTTTATCATCCCTGCATTCTCTAGGTTGGTTATTGAAATTGTGATCATTGATTTTGAAAAGCCCGTCATTTTTGAAAGCTTTCCCGGGGAAATATCGTTATTTTCGCCTATGAGCATTAAAATTATAAGATCCGTTTTGCTCAGAGATCCCCCAATGCAAATATTTCTGTAAATAATTCCCATGCTTCTTTTAAGTAAAATCAATTTTTCAAGCAATTCATGGTTTTCCATTTTTTTCATCACCCGGGTCTGGAACTAATACTTGCATTTCTTTAGAAACATAATGCTCTTCATGAACATACCTTTCACCCATTAGCGCTGAGAATACTGCCCCTAAGATAGATAAGGCTACGGCAATGTAAATTGAATATGATAGGCCAGTCATAAACGATGGGCCAATGATGTTTGGCAAAAAGGACGTTGATTCAAGAGCCCTGAGCGCACTTGGAGGAATTGATGCGAGCAACTGTGATGGCAGTGCAGATAATGGATTTACACCCAGAAATGCACCGAATAATAGGCCGGAAGCTGGAATCTGAGAAAGCATGGAAGCTATTGGGCCTGGAACTCCTGCTGTGATTGCACCCTTCAGCATATCGCCTGGAAGGGTCTGTGAGAAAATCGTAATTGCAATTGAAAAGAATATTGCCATGCTTATTGTTGCTGCAATGTTGTTTATTGTCATCCTCATGCCATTGGCAGATGCCCTGTCTTTGGATGCAACTGCATTCATTATTGCTGTTGTGTTTGGTGAGGCAAATAGACCACCGCCAATTCCTATTATGAACATGATCGTTTCAAACACAAGAAGGTTGAAATTATATGGTAACAATGTTAATAAATAGAGAGCTACTGCTGTAATAACCATTCCTGCTGTTGCAAAAGGTCTAGCGCCATATTTGTCCGTTAAAGCACCACCTATGGGCCCGAAAATGACCATGCCTAGCAGCATGGGAAGCATGTAAATGCCCGCCCAGAAAGGAGTTTCAATATAAGAATAACCATGGAGAGGAAGATAAATACCCTGGAGCCATATGATTACAAGGAACATTACAGCACCCCTTCCAAGGCCTGATAGGAGTAAACTTAAGTTGCCGTAAGCAAAGGGCTTTATCTTAAAAAGTGAAAGATTGAATAGCGGGTCCTTTACCCTTTTTTCTATTATCACAAACATTATGAGGAATATTATTCCAAGAACAAATGCAGCTATTACCCAGGGGTTTCCCCAGCCCATCTGTGATGTTCCATAAGGTTCAAGCGTGTACGTGAATCCGAGGGAGATGAGAATTAGAGATAATGCCAGGGTGATGTTCCCCCAGTAGTCCATTCCCACCTTCTGCCTCTCTGCAGTTTCCTTGAGCTTGAATATGGACCAGAGCGTTCCTGCAACAGCAAATGGTATATTTACTATGAATACCAGATGCCAGTCATAGCCAGCAAGAAAACCACCCAGGATTAGACCAAACAGGGATCCAACAATGAACGCTATCTGGTTGATACCAAGTGCCTTACCGCGCTCGTTTACGGGAAATGCATCCGTAATGAGAGCAGTTGAATTCACCATTAAAAAGCCACCACCCACGGCCTGGACCATCCTGAATATTATGAGTAACAGAGCGCCAGTATTTCCTGTACCGGAGGGAACTATGGATAGCAATACGGATGCAATTGTGAAAATAATGAATCCCCATGTGTACATCCTTACCCTTCCAAATATGTCAGATATCCTGCCAAATGTGACAAGAATTGTTGCAAGAACTATGGAATAACCCATCAGTATCCATAACAGGTATGTGAACTCACCCGCTGAAAACGGGTTTATATTCAGACCCCTGAATATTGTTGGTAGCGTCACCATTACAATGTTCATATTTATAGAAGCCATGAGTGCACCTAGCATAGTATTAGTAAGTACAGTCCATTTATATTGCATAAGCAGCATGCAATTCGTTCAAATATAAAAGATTTAGTACTGAAAAATTTAAAATTTTTTGAAATTTTTTCATTTTATGAATAAAAGAAATGGCAGAAATGCTAAGACAAAAATAGCCAGAAATATCCAGCCAAATGTGAAAGAATATTTGTCAGATATGTATGCAAAAAGATATGGTGCAAGTGAACCTAATGAAATCTGTAATGAATTTATCATGCCTATTGAAAGTGGAATAAGTTCCTCTGGTATTTCAGAATACCTTGCTGGCATGGCATATAGGATTGAAAATATGCCAACTGCTACTATGCCAAGTACTATGGCTAAAAACAATATGGTTATTGAATTGGCCATGAATATTGAACCAATTACTGCTGATGAAATTATGCCAAGAATGGCAAGAAGCATTTTTCCTTTACCGATTATGTCATGAATGTATCCACCCAATGGCCCACCTAAAACGCCTGAAAAAAGTATCAATGATGATATTGAGCCTGCAAGTAAGATGCTCGTTCCCTTTTCCTTTACAAGGAATGTGAATAGGAATTGAGCTGTTGCAAAATATGCGCCCCAGAAGCCAGCAAGGCCTATGCCAAGAAATATAACATTTCTGTTCAAAAGCACATTTTTTATCTTTCCACTTCTTTCCTGTACAGGTTCTGGAAGTGTTAAATGGTTTTCAATGGTTATTGCCAGGCCCAGAACACCTGAAATGATAAGCGCCTCCCTCCAGCCGAACTGCTGTGCAACCATGCCCCATGAAAGTACCGCTATCCCTGCTCCTAGATTGAATGCAGCATTGTAAAAGCCCATGGCAAGGCCTACACGCTTTTGAGTGAATAAATTCTTCAATATCCCAATTGCTGGTGAAAAATAAAATGCTGCACCAACACCAACAATGAATCTAAAGGTAAGGATTGAGTAAATATTCCAGGCCAGTCCGGAAAGTATTGTAAAAATGGATAATAGGTACATTCCTAGCATTGCTGTCTTCTTCGGGCCAATGTAGGATGATATTATTCCGGCAGGTATCTGGAATATGCCAGCACCGAGTAGGAAGAACGCTGGTACAAGTCCCAGCTGGGATAGGGAAATGGCAAGGGATGAGCCTATGAGAATGAAAAGGGGCGATACATTGTACCAGTTAATAGCGTATATGGTCCTGGATAAGATTATGGATGTTGCATGAAAGATTCTCTTTTCCATAGTTCAGCCTCATGGTTCGAAACCGTACATTTCCATGAGTTCTTTAAATTTTCTCCACCCCTTTAAAAGATCCCTGCCATGGTCTGTAATTTTATAAAATGTCTTGTCACCATTTGTTTCTTTTAATATTAATTCTCTCTCGAGCAGGTTTTCCTCAATCTCCTTAAACTTCGAATATGGTATATTTGCCCTCCTTATGATCATTGATGACGTGCACTCCTCCCTTTCTATTATTGCAAGGAGCTCGAATATTATCCTGCTTTCAGACCTGTTTTTCCTCATGCCTTCCTCACTACCCTGAGGGCCGGAACTATGAAAAACAGAGTTCCAATCAGAAATATTGCATTTGCAATTATTGAGAAATAATCCTGGCTGGAAAAAATGCGTAATAGCTGGGTAAGGATGCCAATTTCAAAGAAAATGAGTGAAATTATTGCCATCATGGAAACGTTCATGTTATGCATCCTGTTCTTTAATAATTCAGCAAGGTTGAATGTGGAAAAGTAAAATGAAAATATCAATGCAAGATCATTGATGTAATAAATGAAAGGAAATGCAAGAAAAAGCTCCTTTGCAAGGTAGGACCTGTACATGTTCAAAAAGAATGCCATTTCAAAAATGTAAAGAAGAAGGATATATAACTCATTAAACGTAAAATAATAAAGTAAGTATGATATATAATACAAAACTAAAAAAATGTACAAAAGAAAATACCTGAGCGTTCCAGCTTTAACCTTTAATGGTAGAACAAGCAGTGGAACGAGCGATAAAATTAAACCTAATACCCCAATGAGCTCTTCTATCATCATACATTATAATACGAGGAATTAAAAATAATTTTCTGAACAATTCTTATGATTATATTTTCATGGTTTGGTTAAGAAATGAATAAATTAAAAAAAGAAAAAATTAAAGAGATTTATTAAGATTCTTTTTTCTCCTCTGCGTTCACCGGTGTTTTTGGTTTTCTGTAGTATGCCAATGCTCCAATGATTATCCCAATGAGCGCTAATAACATTGCAACAACGCCTATTATTGTGCTCGTGGATATTCCAGATGATGATGAACTGCTTACTTGCGAAACCTGAACACTTGTTGCGTTAAGCTTTGAATTCAACTCGTTGATCTCATTTGTCAGATTTGTAAGCTTAATTCCATAGGTCGTGTTGAGCATATTAACTTCCTGACTCAGGCTTGATAATTCGCTAGAAATTGATGATAATGATGCTTTTAATGCACTAACATTTGAATTGGTTGAAGAAATCTGAGCCTGGATGTTGTTTATTTTATTGTTAATCTGTGAGAGCTGGCCCTGTATTGTTGATATCTGTGGCAAATAAAGAACCGTAACTGTCTGAGATGTTGAATAACCGTTAGATTCTGATGCAACTATAGTGAAAACGTTCAATCCCTGGACAAGGTTCTCCTGAACGGAGAATGTACCGTTCACAACAGGAATATTGATGTTGTTTATCATTACTGAAGTGGCTGTTGTCTCGCCTGTAATGTTTAATGTGCTTGATGTTGTATAAGGCACATTATTGTTTGCTGGTGATGTAATGATTAGCTCCGGACCCATTTTGAGAACCATTGTTGCAGCCGATGCCTGGGATGTTGTTGTCGGAATGCCAGATGCTGAAATGCCGGCAGGGAATACATAATACATGCCTGGCCAGTAGTACGGGCCGTTAAGAACAACTGATAATGAGTTTGATGAAGATTCAGAAGGCATTGTTGCCATTCCTACCCACATACCTATGTCCGTATCAAAGTATAATGGTATCTGTTCATAGTTTGTAAGGACATAATAAGAATAGTTCAGCGATTCTGGATAAATGGTTACAGTGTACATGCCAAATTTCACTGGCCTGCCATTTTGCGTTATGCTTGCGGTAATAAGAACGTTCTGTCCCTCATATGCAACGTTCGGTGAAACTGAAACTGATGGCGTTGATTGTCCCGGAGATACATAAATCTGGCCAAAGAATGATCCATTTATCCAAGTTCCAATTGAATAGGAATAATATGATGATGTGATCATTATTGTATAAAGGCCTGATGGGATATTCATTGGCACGGGCAATTCCATCCACGTTCCATAAGGAACGCTTACTGAACTTAATGCTTTGCCCGCAGAATTGACAAGTGTGAATGTTATATTAGATCCCCCAAAAACATCCATAGATACATAACTGTAACTTGATGGTATATTGATTGGTGGCAATGCAATACCTTCAACGAAAATGTCAGATCCAGGCGCAACAGCACCAGGTTCGACATTCACGGGGCCAAGGATCAATGAATCCTGGAGATCAACACCGTTGTAAAATGGCAGATACCCATAGCTTCCATCACCTATTAAGATGGATATGCCTGTTGGTATATTACCTTGAACATATCCCTGGAACATGCCTCCGGATATTGGAACGTTTGTGATTATCATCGTTGTATAATAAGTATTGTTCAGGATAGAATATGAATCAATAGTGAAATTCAGTGATGCTGATTGAACAGCGGACCCGTTTATCCATGATACCATTCCCTCAAGGGGCATACCCAGGCTAACCATGTACGGTGCGTCTGAAGGTATGAAGTACCATATGTAATAACCCAGGAACAACTGTGAGAATCCAAACCCTGGAATGCCTGAACTTTCACCCTGAACGTATAAATAACCCATGCCCTGTGTATTTTCAGGAACTGATATTGTTCCGAGCCAAATGTTGTATGTGCTATTGTACACCAATGGAACATCTGCTGACATGCCCTGCAACGATTCTATTGTTGCATAGAACGTTCCATTTGTTACCTCTTTTCCATTGTTTGTGATATTTGCAGCAAACAGTATATTTGATCCATCTGGGAATTCATATGGATACATTGTTGCATTTGCAGGATTCAGCACCGAAACCTGAACACTTAACTGTTCAGTTACTGTACTGAGCATTTTTGCAAGATAGTAAGAAAATGCACCTATGTCAAGCGATCCGAAACCTGTTACAAGGTTGTAGCCATAGGTATTCACCCATGGAATGTTGTATCCGTATGTAATCGGCATGAAAACCTTGGTGTACAATGATGAATTTTCACCCATTGCGTATATTACTGGATTGATCAGTCCTGCCCTCTCCTTAATGTACTGATCCGTTAATGTCAGCAATCCTGCGAACAGCGGGCTTGCCTCACTTGTTCCGCCTGATATGCCAAGCTGATCAAATGGGAAAACAAATATAAATCCAGGGAAAACAGCCGCCTCAAATGATACGTCAGGAACCATCCTGCCGTTTGTGTAACCAACAGGCAGAGGTGCAGGCAACTTCACATTGCTCTGGTACCAGGGCAATGCCTCGAACATTGAAATGCCTCCTGTGCCACCACCGTAATTGATCATTGGCGGTACGAACCCATAGTTTGACCATGCTGTCTGATACCATGATGTTGCTTCAAACTCGTTATTTATTGTAACAAATACTGTTGTTCCACCCACTGCAGTAACGAATGGCGAAACTGATGGATAACCAACAGTACCGAGCGGGCCTGCACTGTAACCTGCACCACCAGCATCACCCGATGACGCAAGGAACGTGATCCCTTCTAAAGAGCCAAGCATATAGAAATAATCGGGTAAAATCATGTTCAGGTAGGAAACGATTGCTGGGAATTCTGCAAATTCTGACTCAGAAATTGCAAAGCTCTGGGAAAGGACGTTAACGCTATCGTACTGGTCTATGGCTGCAATTGCCTGAACAATGCTGTAATCCCAGTTCGCTATATACAGAGTAATGTTCGCCATGGGAGCCATGGTGTGAGATATTTCAACATCAAGGCTGATCTCGCCCGCCCAGCCCACTGCAATGCCAAGGAATGGGTTGTAAGGCCCGATAGGTGTGATGTTTATCTGAACATTGGGCAAGCCGAACAGTGAATCAAAATAATCAAGCTGTTGCTGTATGTATGGATCACCCGCAAAATCTAAAATGCCAATGGTTTGATTCTGGCCCATGATGCCCTTAGCATACATGCCTGTTGCATTGTAAACGTTCTCCAGCCATGTAGGGTAATATGGTTCTATGGAAAATACAGGATTAACCTGCGTGAATTTCTCCTTCATAGTGTTCAGATCGTTCTGTGTAACGAGCGTGCTAGGCTTGGAAAAGAACATCTTTGTGATGTTTGATGCATAAACGTACACGCCAGGGAATGTTGGCGTTCCATAGGAGCTGTAATATTCAAACGTGCCATTGGAATACACGCCTACGTTCATGCCAAAGTATTCCTTCAGCTGTGCTGCGGTTGCAGTAAATACTATTATGGAATTCATTGCCTTTTCCTGAATTTTCAGATTCTTTGATTCAATATAATTCAGCACCTGATTGTATTTTGAGCCATCAGTGAACATGTCTAGAATTTTGCTTTTGCTCAAGAAATGGTGGAACATGGGTGATCCGGGCGTGGATATTTGTTGTGTGTAATATGAAAGCAATGAAACGTTTACGAGCGGTACATAAACCATTGCTGTAACAACGCTGTTTGAGCCCATGTCACCAATATATTTGAAACCGTTTGCGGGTGTATTTGGTATTGAGAATGATTGTGCACTTGAAATATTCGCTGAAATGACTACGAATGCTGCAAGAACCATTATGGCTGTCACTAAAATAGCTATTGTCTTTCTTGCTATTCTTCTATTAGACATTAAGATACCCTCCAGAACTATAATTGAAATACATATATTTAAGATTTTAGAACAATCCATTTTTAGAAGAAAGTCAGAATTAGAAACAATGCACCCAAAGATATGGATAATATGCCCAAGAGCATGAACAAGGGATTCATTAATATAGGCTAAAATAAAGAAGTATAAAAGAATTTTTAATTCTGACAAAAAAATTTTTTAAAAAAATAAAAAAAATTTAGAGATTATCGATTGATGTATCAAGACCTGCTATGTGCGCTGCCTTTTTCATATCCGTGAGCGATGCTTTCTCATCAAGTATGTAAGGGCTCTTCACGCCCGTTATGACAATGAGCACCTTTACCTTGTTCTGCATTTCAGGATCTATCGATGCACCCCAGATGAGCTTTGCGGACGGACTGATCTGCTTTTGAATGATGTCCGCTGCCTTCTGTGCCTCTGAAACGCTCATGTTCGGGTCTCCAACAATCCTCACAAGCGCGCCCCTCGCTTGCCTTATGTCTGCTTCAATCAATGGTGAGTTTACCGCATCGTTAACAGCTTCTGTGACCCTGTCTGTTGAATTCTCTGACTCGCCTATGCCGATCATTGCAACACCGCCGTTTGCCATTACTGTCTTGATATCAGCATAATCAATGTTCACGAGACCAGGCTTTGTTATTATTTCCGTCAGGCCCTTGAGCGCTTCCATTAAAACCTCATCAGCGACCTTGAACGCCTGGTCAAGAGGCAGCCTTGGAACGATCTCAAGAAGCTTGTCGTTTGGAATCACTATAGTCGTATCACAGTGTTTCTTTAGCTTATCCAGGCCATACAGAGCCTGTTCCATTCTGACCTTGCCTTCTGCTGAGAATGGCAAAGTTACTACACCAATCACAAGTGTTCCGGGATTTACTTCCTTTGCCACCTGTGCTACATAGGGTGCAGAGCCCGTGCCCGTACCACCACCCATTCCTGCCGTTACGAAAACAATATCAGACCTCTGCAAGATGTTCCTGAGTTCCTCATCACTCTCCCTTGCCGCCTCTTCACCAATCCTCGGATCTGCACCCGCACCACGGCCTCCTGTAATCCTTCTCCCGAGCAGTATTTTCCTGTTAGATTTCACGTTCAGCAAATGCGGTGCATCAGTGTTCGCGGCAATTAGTGTTGCACCAACAATGCCGGAATTTGACAGCCTTGTTATTGTGTTTGAGCCACCGCCACCACAGCCCACGATCCTTATGTTCACCTTCAGCTGCTCCACAATCTTCCTTAACTCTTCCTCATCGGGCGATACAACCTGTGCGGCCTCGTTCGTCTGTGCCTCCTGCTTCGTCTGTTGCAGGACCGGATTCACCTTGTCAGGGTCGTAACCTAGCGCATTGTTAATTATACTTTTCATGTTTTAGCCTCCAATTTTAATTGGACGTGGTTATGTATGACATTTGTCATATTTAAACATTTCCTATAAAATACCAGAATTTCAAAAAATTATTCTTCTAGTAAATGTATGAAAATGAGAATCTGCCTTTTATGATGGATATTGCCCTGACAGTGTTTTCAAGATCGTAATCAATAAAATGGCCGAATATTATTTCCGTTCCCTGGCCAAATTTCTCTTCAAGAAATGGTATAACATTTCTTATTTCTGATCCTGAAACATTAGCGCCTTCAACAACAAGCAATAAAGCATTAGCGCTTCGGAAGTCTATATCGAGCAATGGTGATTTCAAGGAATTAATGATTGCAAGACGGACAGGATCAAGGAAATCATCGGAAGAACCGATGCCAATCATTGCTATGTCCCCGGATAAAAAGAATTCTCTTATTTTCTTTTCCCTTATACGGAAGATGTCTGATTCCACATATATTTTAATTAAAGTATCAAGAATTTCCAGAGTGATACTATCGGAAAGCTTAAAAGCGTCATTTATTAGGCGGGG
>JBMFTB010000010.1:269-33518 GCA_049967255.1 Thermoplasmata archaeon | reverse complement strand
AATATATCAGACCAGGTACCCTTGCTCTCACTTCCATCATTGACCCAGAAACCAAGTATTGATTTATTTCCTTCCAGATCTATACCTAGGGCTGTGAATATGTGAATATCTTTCATCTTATCATCCCTCATCTTTGCATGGTACGCGTCTATGAACACCGCAAACATCTTGTTTGGCAAATCGGATGTCTTATACACTTCGAACCTGTCATGTATTAATGATGTGAGTTCATCTAACCTTTCTTCAGAATACGGTATATTCAGTGATTTGAGCGATCTCCCTATTTCAGATTTTGAATAACCATTTGTAAGCATTGCAAGCAATAAATTCTCCATGTTTTTGTCAAACCTCTTCCATTTCTCTGGAAGTAATGCTGGCCTGAATCCACTTCCAGATCTCACCCTTGGTACCTTTAAATTCAATTTACCTATGGCCATGGTTAGAGCTCTGTTGTAAAACCCGTTAGCACTGTCTTCAACGTTCTCAAGATAATATTCTCTTTCCTTTTCCATCAATGCTGATAGAACATCTTCAATAACTGTTGTTATGCCTATCTTTTCACCATTTCTCATCTTCTCTGCATATTTTGAAGCTGTCTGTTCTATGAGATCTTCGATATCTTTGTCTTGAATTTTATCTTTCTCTGCCAATTATAACACCTCTTTCGTTAATCCAATTTTTATATTTATTATTTTCATATTATTCACCTTTCCTTTTTATTTACACAATGTTAGATCATAGTCTCGGAGGTTTCACTGAAGTGGTGAAATCAAAAATAATGCACAACAGGAAAATAGAAGTACTATCAAGGGTAGTAGTGTGGAATACCATATCCTGGGCTTACAATTACCCTGAATAAAATAAAGATTTATCACATAAAAATATACTGCGTATATAGAACTAGATGACGTTATTGCAATTTAAAAGAGTTTAAAATATAGCTTTGTTGTCGTAATTATAATTTCTGGATAAAATTTATTCTGTCATATGAATTTTAAAAATTTATCATTTTTCGGTCACACTCGTTTAAAAAGAAAAGTTTTTGTAAAGATAGAATTTTTCATTGTTTATGGAACATAAGAAAAGTGAGTTCAATGAATGGTACAATGAAATTATTGAAGAAGCAGGTCTTGTTGATAAGAGATATCCTGTAAAGGGTATGAATGTATGGTTACCTTATGGCTGGGCAATAGCAAGAAATATAGATGAAATAATAAGGAAATTGATGTTTTCAACATCACATCAAGAAGTTTGTTTTCCCTTGTTGATACCTAAGGATCAATTTGCAAAGGAGGAGGAGCATATAATGGGTTTCGGAAAGGAGGTGTTCTGGGTGGATAGGGGAGGTGATACACCCCTTGACATACCACTTGCTTTAAGACCTACGAGCGAGACAGCGATGTATCCAATTTTCTCGCTTTGGATAAGAACGCATGCTGATCTGCCCTTAAAAATTTTCCAGATAGTAAATGTTTTTAGGTACGAAACGAAACAAACAAGAACGTTTATCAGGGTAAGGGAGATACACTTTTTCGAGGCACATACATGCCACGAAAGTTTTGAAGATGCAGAAAAGCAGATAAAGGAAGATAAGGAAATATGGGAAAAATTCTGCGAAAAAATGGCTTTGCCTTACATACTAAATGTAAGACCTGAATGGGATAAATTTGCTGGTGCTTATTACAGCATTGCAGCAGATACTATAATGCCATCTGGAAGACCTTTGCAGATAGGGACTATGCACCAATATAAGCAGAATTTTTCTAAAGCTTACAACATCATGTTCACAAATGAGGATGGATCAAGGGATTACGTATACCAGACAACTTTCGGCATAAGTGAAAGGATCATAGGGGCAATTGTTGGCATACATGGTGATGATAGGGGGCTAATATTACCACCTGAGATTGCACCATTTCAAATAGTTATAGTTCCAATAGTAACGGAGGAAAAGGAACTTGTACTTAATGAATCAAGGAGATTATTCGATGAACTTTCAAAATTTTTCAGGCTAAAGCTTGATGACAGGGAGAATTACACACCAGGTTACAAATTCTATGATTGGGAACTCAAAGGTGTTCCGCTGAGGATAGAAATCGGTCCTAAGGATCTGAAAAACAATGTAATCACAGTATCTAGGAGGGATACACTGAAAAGGTTTATTATTCCACGAGAAAAGTACATTGAAAAGATAGCTGAATTGCTGGATGAAATACAGAAAAACTTGAGAAAGATCTCTACAGAAAATATGAACAGGTTAATAAAGGAAACAAAAAGCCTTGATGAAATAAAAGAAACTGAGGTTGTGAACAAAGTTTTCTGGTGCGGTTCAAATGAATGCGCAAAAAAGATAGAGGAATATACGGGAAAATGGATACTCGGTACACCTCTGAATGGCGAAAAGAAAAAGGGTAAATGTATAGTTTGTGGGAAGGATACCGATACACTTTGTTTTGTTGGAAGGTCTTATTGAGCTTCCTTTTCATTCAGCCTGGTCAGAATTACGCCTAGCACACCAAATATTAAAATTACAGAAACAAAGGAAAACAAACCCACATCTGTCCAGGCATTGTATTTCAGTGACCATCCTACATAGAATATTAAGGACAGTCCTATTAACATGAAACTGAATATCTGAAGTACAGTGTTTCCAAGCATTAAAAAGAAGCAAAACATAATGATATAAAAAGCTTTTTTTATAACAAAGGCTCAATTATTAATTTTAGCGCAATGGCATTATTGAAATTTTTCTCCCTTGCAGCATATAAAAAGATAATATCACCAATCTTGCCCTTCTCCCTAATTATTTCAAGAATTTCATCTAATTTTTTGTTTTCTGATAATTCTTTTCTATAATTTTCCAAAAATTCATCCCATTTTTCTATATCATGAGAAAACCATGTTCTTAATTCATCTGATGGAGCAATTTCTTTTGCCCAGTAATCTATCTGTATTTTTTTAATTCCCCTTGGCCAAAGCCTGTCAACAAGTATTTTATATCCATCAGGGAAAGGCTTTTCATATACCCTCCAGGTTATGATCATAAAATAAAAAAGATGATTGTATATTTAAATTTAATTAAAAAATGCTGAAAAATTCATGTAAAGCATGTATATGGCAACAAGAATGATAATTACTGCGAATATCCATGTCAAAGTCCTCCTAGATACCTTGGATGCAAAATGAGTACCTATCCATCCACCAAATATGCCTCCAATTACATAAAGAAACGTAATAAGTATGTTAAGATCACCATTCAACGAGTATCTAAGTGCGGTTACAAGTCCGAATATTCCTACTGAAATAAGTGATGTACCCACAGCCTGAATAATGTTCAATGCACCAGAATATATGAGGCCCGGGACTATAAGGAAACCACCACCAATGCCGAAATAACCGGATGCAAAACCTACTACAAACCCTATGCCTAAAAGTTTCGGGTATGAAACTTTATGAGTTGGCTCAACTGATTCGTTCACGCATTTCCTTTTTAGCATATAAATTGCAATAACAATCATTAAAATGGCGAATATGAAAAGCAATTTTTTGCCAGGTGTAAGAAGACCGAGTTCTGCTCCTATCAGGACTCCTACCACTCCAGGAATACTGAATAATATACCTCTCTTGAACATAACATGTTTTTTCCTTGCATGTGGAATCAGGTTCAGGAATGCGTTTATGCTCACGGCAAGTGCAGTTGTTCCTATTACAAGATGAGGATGATCGAATCCGACAAAATATATTAGAAGAGGTATAGCCAGTATGGATCCTCCCCCTCCTATGAGGCCGAGCGAAAATCCTACTAGAAAGCCGGAGATCACGGATAATATCATCTGTATAAATGTAATCTGTAACATAGGATCAAAATGATATTATAGAATACCCTTCTTCAATTTTTCTGTTTGTTTCCACTCCACCTAGGACCAGTTCCACCTCAGGAAAAATGTCATTCTCTAGAAGGCCTTCATTTTTCACACTTACAGAACAGGCTTTTACTGGAATGCCAATTTCTTTTGCCCTTAAAATCTGTTCTTTGAACTGTTCTGAGTTTGCCTGTTTTTTGTTTACTGCCTGAACGCCTTGACCCAAGAATAGTATCTCTATCTCTGCATGTGCATTCTTTACAGCATTTATTGAAAAATTGAATGCAACCATTATTGCCTGTATATTGAATTTCCCTGTTAATACCATTACCAATATCTTTGCCATATAAATCACTTTACCTGTATCCTTTTTTATTAATTTTCAGGTGTAGCACAAAATAGAGTGTTACCCAGGAGCTTAATAATACAACTACCATGAAGACAAAACTTGAAATTGCCATTTGGATGTTTCCACTCAGAATATGGCCAGATGCACAGCCATTTGCCATTCTTGCCCCAAAGAGTACCAAAAAAGTTCCTATGAATGATCCCAATGCTCTTAGCTTTCTGCTCGGACCGAATCTGTGCTGCCATACCCTAGGAATCTGATGCTTATATGCCATAAACCTCTTTGAAATTAAAACGGCTGATATGAAACCTCCAAGAAATGTGCCAAGATCCGATAATGGCTCCCATCCAATTTCACTGAATGGATTATTTACAGGGATTCCATTTACAATATGCATCCCTCCAAAAAGCTGGAAATATGGATTTGAAGCCGCCCAAGTTGGATTTAAAAGGTATGATAACTGGGCACCGATCCAGGAATATGTGGTTGATTCACCGAAAATCTGGTGCAGTATTATTACTGCAACTGCAGCTATGGTAAATTCCAAGCCTAAAAATACAACATACCTGGCATTCCAGATACTGCTTTCATTTGTTATTCTTCTTACAAAATTCCTGGATTTAGGATATTTTTCCTTTTCTTCTTCTATAAGTTCATCGTATCTTACAACATCCTTGTTTTTTCCTATGAGATGTGAAAAACAACATTGTTTTAATGGTTGTCCTGGATATCTAGGCAGGAAGAAAAACAGCAGGAGCAGAATGATGCCAAAAACTAGGCTTACTATGAAAATCTCTGTCCTCGTAACTGCACCAACTATACTGGCCCATGTAATTGGACCAAAGTTGAGAGTGTTCCAGAAAAATCCCTTCACGGAGCCAAAGATCAATGACCATGTAAATGCACCCAATAAGCCTCCCAGAACTGCCCATATTGCATCCCTTCTACCCTGGCCAAGTGCAATCCAGACCGTTCCAGGAAAATAACCTGCAAGACCAACACCTGCCCCAAAAAGAATACCGCCTATAATTATTCCGGGAACAAAGAAACTTTTTATGCCAAAATTAGGATGCGGCACAAATAAATATAATCCATATAAAAGTATTGCACCCAGACCTATTGCAAAACCAAAACAAACTAGTAGAAACCTATCCTGGAAGGCCATTACCCTGTAGAGTGTGTCCGGGTCTGAAAAGTTCCATAATTCAAGTGGTATAGCAAGCAATATGCCAGCAACAATACCGAGTATAAGCGGAGCCTTTGTTTGGTGAAGTATGATCTGCATATATATGCCACCAACGAGCATCAGAACAGCAATGACAAAAAGTACAACTGTGCTCATTAATAGTATTTTTACATCATCCTTTTCTTCAGACATTTTATCACTGCATGCTGAAATTATTACAAATATTTAAAATTTATGAATTTTTTTCACATTTATGAAAAATAATCATATTTTTTCTAATCAATATCATTTTGAATGGATGAGTAAAATGCCAGTTTTTCAAGTGCTTTTGGTGCATCTTTTTTATTTAATAGAATAAAAATTTCATGACCTATTCTATAAATGTACTTAACTTTTATATTAAACATTTCCAGAATAGAAATAACAAGAACTGTAATACCAGGTATTTCTGAAAAATTTTCCTTCATTTTTAATTTAAGTAAAGCAAATTCTGAATCCCTTTCCTCCTTTATCAAAATATCTATTTTATCTCCATTTTTTACAGCTATGAGGAAATTCGTATTTGGAAAATCATTATTTGAAATAGTTTTTTTAGAATATCCGTAATCAAGGGATATTGAAACCTGGTTGAGGGCCTTTGCAGGCTCAGTAGCACATATATTTTTCTTCTTGTACAAGGTCAATAATTTTACAATTGTGTTTAAAGGTACATCTTTTCCACTTAAATTATCCACTTTTTTCTTAATTTTTTTTGCAAGAGCAGAATAATTAACAATGTCATTTTCCAGTGCCATTCTATAAGCAATATTTTCGCCCACTATTAAATCAATGATGTCTGTTAATTTCAAATACATACACCAAATTAAAACAATGATAATTAGGATATAAAAATTTCTTTACATCATCAAAATATAATCTGATATTTGCTTTTTACCTAATATTTCTTGATTGTCAAATACAATTGTATTTTCCATAATATCTTTTTATTTTATCAGGAAAAATACAATAATTCAGATATCTAAACAGTATTAATTTAAAAAAATTCAAAATAATAAAAGGTTTATATCTGAAATAATATGTATGAACAATGAAAACTGGAATTTGCGGTTTTTGTGAATCGAGAATGAAAATATATAAAGATTTTGAAGTTCTAGAGTTACAGAACACCTTTTACGATTTTGTAAAGAATGAGTGGCTAAAAAAGCTTAGGGATGAAGCACCTGAGTATTTTGAATTTACAATAAAAGGTATTCAAATAATAACTCATAAAATTAAATCACCCACTTACAGGCGATTTAAATCAATCTATGGGAAAGCTGAAAATTATGGTCATTTTCGTGATACGGAAGAGGTAAAAGAGGCTATGGAAAAGATGATTGAATATGCGAAAATAATGGGGTCCAGGATAATAATACTCCAGAGCCCTCCAGATTTTTTTGAGAGCGATGAAAATGTTAAAAATATCAGAAACTTTTTCAAAATATTTAAAAAAAGATCGATTATATATGGCTGGGAGCCAAGGGGAAAGTGGAAAAATGAAACAATACGGGAAATTGCAATGGATTTTGGTATTGTACATGTTGTTGATCCATTTAAGGGACAAAGCATTTACGGTGAATTCAAATATTACAGGTTGCATGGAAAAAATAGCTATTCATACAATTATACCATAGATGATCTTTATTACCTAAAAAAAATAACAAATGAAAATGATTATGTAATGTTTAATAATACACACATGTGCGAGAACGCAAAAACATTTAAAGAAATGGTAAAAAAATGAAATCAAGAACACCGGCCAAGGCCATATTATTCGGTGAGCATGCTGTTGTATACGGTGAGCCAGCAATAGCAATGGCCATAGATATTTATTCGCATGTGGAAGCTGAACTTTCAAGAGACTTCCTCGTGGATAATTCTCCTCCTGACAGGAGGTTCCATGCATATATTATAACCGCATATGAATTATCAAAATTCAGTGGCAATGTTCATGTGAAGATAAAAAGCCATTTGTCAGCATCCAGCGGTTTAGGTTCATCAGCATCCATCACTGTTGGTACATTATCAACATTGTTTGGAATGAAAGGTGAATGGTCCAGGGAAAATATTGCGAAGAATGCGTTTGAGGTTGAATACCTTGTCCAGGGCCGGGCCAGTCCAGTGGATACTTCAACAGTTACCGCAGGTGGTTTCGTAATTGTTTCAAGGGAGCCATATGGGGATAAGCTTTGGGAAATAAGAAAAAATGGCATAACTTGGTACATTTCTAAATTAAAAGTCCCAGATATTTCATTTATTATTGCAAATTCAGGCGTTAGGGGATCAACAGGCGTACTTGTCCAAAAGGTTTACAATTTTGTAACAAGGAACAGCTTTGGTATGGATATAGTGCGTGATATAGGAAAAATCACAATGGAATCAATAAAATATCTTGAGGAAAACAACATTGAAAAAATAGGTGAATTGATGAATCAAAATAATAGACTTCTTACAATTCTAGGCGTTGGCCATGAGGCAACGTCATCAATAATAGATGCAGTAGGTGAATTTTCATACGGGGCAAAAATAACAGGAGCTGGTGGTGGAGGCTCAGTTCTTATACTCCCGAAAAATGAGTATAAGGTAATAGAAATACTTGATAAAATGAAAATAAAACATTACAAGGTAAGGCAGGATAAATATGGTGTGACTTTATTTGAATGATGGAATTCTTGTGAGAGCAATTACCCTATCATTTTCTTTTATATCCATAAGTTTCACGCCTGATGCATTTCTTCCATGTTCAGGCACCTGGTTAACGGAGAACTGTATGGTCATGCCCTGAACAGTTTGAAGCATTATTACATCATCTTTATCAACCTTGAGTGCTGAAACAAGCCTTCCAGTTGATTCAGAAATTCTCTGGCCCCTGATTCCATGGGCACCCCTGTGCGTTCTCCTGTATTCGGAAGACTTTGTTAATTTGCCTTTCCCTTTCTCTGAAACGGTTAAAATGTAATCATTATCCCTTGCAATTGTAAGAGAAAGTACCTTATCCCCTTCCCTTAGCCTTATGCCCCTTACACCTGAACCCTTTCTACCCATAGGCCTAAGATCCTTTGCGGGGAATTTTGCTATCTGCCCGTTCTTTGTAGCTATGAGTATATCGCTTTCATTATCTGTTAGTGCCACATCCACAATTGAATCATCCTTTAATGTTATTGCAATGATACCCCTTGCCAATGGGTTAGAAAAATTCTTCAAAGGCGTCTTTTTGACTATCCCCTTAGATGTAAGGAATATAACATTTCTTTCATCGAATTCTTTCACTGGAAGTATTTTCTGAACATTTTCATCCTCCTGAAGATTAAGGTAATTCCTTATGTTTTTTCCAACAGCTTTCCTTGATGTCTGTATGATTTTATAGCATTTAAGCCAGTAAACCCTGCCCTTGTTGGTAAAGAATAAAATATAATCCCTGTTGTTTGCAATTACAATCTGCTTTGGAAAATCACCTTCACCATATTCTGTGATTACACCGCTACCCCCCCTGCCCTGGGATCTGTATTCTTCAAGGGGTATCCTCTTTATGTAACCATTCGTTGTAAATGTAACAAGCATATCAATGGGTGGAATAAGATCCTCAATGTCCCTTCTGGTAATGTCTTCCTTAATGATTTCAGTTTTTCTTTCATCCCCATATCTCTTCCTTATGTCCTGCAATTCCTCAACCATTATATTGTATATTTTTTCATCGTGTGAAAGTATATCTTTTAAATGCTCTATCTCTTCCCTGAGATCCTTTTCTTCCTTTATTATGGATTCCCTTTCTAATGCTGTTAACCTCTGTAACCTAAGGTCAAGTATTGCCTTTGCCTGTATTTCATCGAGCGAAAATTTTGAAATCAAAGAATTCTTTGCCTCATTGTAATCCATTGAACTTCTTATCGTGTTTATTACATCATCCAGGTTATCAAGAGCAATAAGATAACCTTTCAATATGTGTTCCCTTTCTTCATCCTTTTTTAGTATGTATAATATTCTTTTTCTAATTACAGTAAATCTGTGCTTTACAAATTCAGATATGAGATCCTTTAGGTTGAATGTTTTAGGTATATTGTCAATAAGTGCAAGATTAATTATTCCATATGAAATTTCAAGTTGTGTATGCTCAAAGAGCTGGTTAAGGACAATTTCAGAATTTGCATCTTTCTTTAACTTTATTACAATCCTTATGCCTTCTTTATCAGACTCATCTTTGATGTTCTGTATGCCATTGATCTTTTCTTCCTTAACAAGTTCTGAAATTTTTTTGAGCAGTTCAGATTTGTTAACCTCATAGGGTATTTCAGTAAAGATGATCTCCCTTGATTTTTCACTTTCCTCCAGCGTATATTTTGCCCTTATCCTTATTGATCCCCTACCTGTTTTATATGCATCAATAAGACCCGAATAATTCAAGACAGATCCACCAGTGGGGAAATCAGGACCCTTTATAAAATTCATTAGATCTTCAACAGTACAATCCCTGTTCCTTATGTAATGTGTTGTTGCATCAATAACTTCTGCCAAGTTATGCGGTGGCATGTTTGTTGCCATACCAACAGCAATGCCAGAACTACCGTTAATCAAAAGATTAGGGAACTTGGATGGAAGCACGAGAGGTTCCATAAGAGAGCCATCAAAGTTCTGCATCATTGGAACTGTTTCCTTTTCTATGTCCTCCAGCAATTCTTCAGCAAGCCTTTTGAGCCTTGCTTCTGTATATCTCATCGCTGCAGGTGAATCACCATCAATACTGCCGAAATTACCCTGGCCATCAACAAGCAAATACCGCAATGAGAATGGTTGAGCCATCCTCACAAGCGCATCATAAATTGGTGTCTCACCATGGGGATGGTATTTACCCATTACCTCTCCAACAATTCTTGCACATTTCTTAAATGGTTTATCATGGGTTAAATTCATTTCGTACATTGAATATAGAATTCTTCTCTGGACAGGCTTCAGACCATCCCTTACATCTGGCAATGATCTTCCAACAATTACGCTCATTGCATAATCCATATATGAATACTTCATTTCCTCTTCAATCGGTTTAATATCAATCTGTGCCATTTAACCACCTTCATATATCAAGGTTCATTACTTCCCTTGCATGCTTTATGATATATTCTCTCCTTGGTTCTACCTGGTCCCCCATAAGAAGAGAAAATAGCCTGTCCGCTTCAGATGCAGTTTCAATATCAATCTTTAATATCCTTCTTGTATCAGGATTCATTGTTGTTTCCCAGAGCTGTTGCGGGTTCATTTCCCCTAAACCTTTGAATCTCTGAACAACTGCATTTTCACCCATTTCTTTTGTTATAGCATCCTTTTCATCATCAGAATAAACATACCTAACATCATTTCCCTTCTGTATCCTGTAAAGTGGTGGCTGGGCAATATAAATGTGTCCATTGATTACAAGGTCTTTCATGTACCTGTAGAAGAATGTTAAAAGCAATGTCCTTATGTGCGCACCATCAACATCTGCATCTGTCATAATTATTATTTTCCCATACCTTAACTTTGTTATATCAAAATCATCATTTATTCCGGTTCCAATTGCCGATATGAGTGCCTTTATTTCTTCGCTTCTGAAAGCCCTTTCAAGGTTTGCCTTTTCAACATTTAATATCTTTCCCCTCAGTGGCAGTATGGCTTGGAATTCCCTGTTCCTTGCCTGCTTAGCAGAACCACCAGCGCTATCACCTTCCACTATGAATATTTCAGTTTTGTCCTTATCCTCCAGTGTGCAGTCCGCAAGTTTTCCAGGGAGGTCAAGTACATCAAGAAGACTTTTTCTCCTTACAAGGTCCCTTGCCTTTCTAGCAGCTTCCCTTGCCATTGCAGTATTAATGACCTTTGCTATTATTGCCCTTGCACTTGAGGGATGTTCTTCAAGGTATTTTTTCATATTCTTGAGTGTCATTGAATATACTATGCCCTTCACTTCACTATTACCTAGCTTAGTTTTTGTCTGGCCCTCAAATTGTGGTTCAGGATGCTTAACAAGTATTACAGCCGTAAGGCCTTCCCTTACATCTTCCCCCGTTATGCTAATATTTTTTAATAGGTCATTTTCCCTTGCATAATCGTTCAATACTTTCGTGAGCCCAGTCTTAAAACCTACAATGTGGGTTCCACCATCCTCCGTCTGGATATCGTTCACATACCCCAGCAATATTTCATATGTTTGATCATTGTATTGCAGGGCAACCTCAACCTGGATGGGACCTTCCTCATCATAAAAATTTGCAACATCTGGATGAACTGTTTGTACTCCTTCGTTCAAAAATTTTACGAACTCAGTAATGCCACCATCATATTTGAACTCTTCAGCATTCCCAGATTTAAGGTCTTTAAGTACAATTCTAAGACCTTTGTTTAAGAATGCCAGGGATCTAAGCTTTCCTTTTACAACATCGTAGTTGAAATATTTAGTTTCAAAAATTTCATGATCCGGGCGAAAATAAACAAAAGTGCCCGTTTGTGAATCCAGTTCCAGTTCAATATTTTCATTTATTTTTTTTGTACCCACAGGTCCAAGTTCAATAATATCAGATTTCTTCTGCCCCCTTTCATATTCCTGGGAATAAATCTTTCCATCCCTTTTCACAATTATCCTGAAATATTCTGAAAGGAAATTTACAACATGTATGCCCACACCGTGCAAACCACCTGAAACCTTGTAAACTTTTTTATCAAATTTAGCACCAGAATGAAGTTCTGTTAAAACTATTTCCAATGCTGGCTTGTTGTAAAGGGGGTGAATATCAACGGGTATACCCCTGCCATCATCCTCGACGCTTGCACTCCCATCTGGATAAAGCTTAACAATAATATTTTTGCAAACACCAGCCAAAGCCTCATCTATGCTGTTATCCACGACCTCCATAAGGAGGTGGTGAAGTCCCTTCTCATCCGTGCTCCCTATATACATACCTGGTCTTTTTCTTACTGCTTCTGTATCATTTAGTATTTGAATGTCCTCTGCCTTATAAGACATGTTTCCATTTTCCATAATTTTTTCCTCTTTTAATTCCATATAGCATACAAGAATAAAAATCTTTCTTGACTCATATCTTTATTCCAATGGCTACGAAGTTTGCCATTTTATATGTATTTTTTAATATTTTTCTTTTAATTATCGATTCGTCCATTTTTATTATATAAAAATTATTTAAAAAATTAAAAAATTCTTCCTTTTCAAAATAATGAGTAAAAATATTGTTACCCCTTAAAAATGTGTTTTTTTCAATTTCTTTCCCCTTCCCGTATCGGAAGTCCTGGACAGAAAAAGATTCTATAAATAGGAGACCTTTTTCTTTCAATACCCTCATTAATTCTTTCATTGCGATGTACCTTTCATCTTCAAGGAGATGCTCAAAAAGGTGAATGGAAATAATGGCATCGAACACCTGATCTTTGAATGGTAAACTTTTTACATTCCCCAATATTCTATCATTTTTTAGTACAGAATTTTTTAATGAGTTCATTGAAAAATCCAAAAGAATAATCTTGAAATCCTTGTAATATTTAATGGAACTTTTACCTGTTCCTGAACCTGCATCTAAAACCAATGAACCTTTCTTTACAAGTTCCAAAAAAGAATCTATTTCCTTGTACCCTTTCCAAGGCCTTTTTTGGGTCCTGTAAAATTTCTCCCACACCTTCCTTTGATCACGTTTCAAAGGCATAGCGCTGGGACCTTGCATATAACCTCCTCCAGAGAAGCCTGTTAAGTATTACAACTGTAATGGCCATAAAAATTACATAGATTATGTTCAATGTAACATTACCTTGAACATATGTAGCATAGTCTATTAAATACCCTATACCAAGCACAGAATATGTCACTCCATTTACAAGGATGTATTCTGAAACAATAAGAGCATTCCATCCACCACCCCATCCTGTAATGCTACCTGTTATCAATGGTGGATAAATGCCTGGAAGAAGAACTTTCTTGATATATTGCCATTTTGAAAATTTAAATGTTTTAGCTACCGCATCATAATCTGTTGGGAATGAACTTATACCAGATAGGACATTGAAAAGTATGTACCATTGCATTCCTGTCATGATAAGAAGAATTGATGCCAGGTTCACGCCGAATGGTGTTTTTATTAAGAGTAAAACAAAAAATGGAAATAGTGCAGTAGCAGGAATTGATGCCAGAATTTCAAAAATAGGATTAAGTACTTTTTCAGCATGCCTGTGTGATTTTATATAAATGGCCACAGGAATAATCCACGCAAGCGATAAAACGTATGCAACCGCAAGTCTTCCTATTGAAAGCAGAATTGCTTCCGGCACCGGATATAATGCTGATATTGGAATATTAATCACAATACCCCTTCTTATTGTAACACCTATTGCATAGCCAACAAAGCTGAATATTATAATCAATGCAGCATATGAAAGATACCTTTTATATTTCCATAGTTTTACAAACACTCTGAAATGCCTTCCCTTTAATGATCTGCCAATCCTAAATTTAAAAAATTTTAAGATAAAATCCATAGATGGCATATAATCCAGTATTTTTGCAAGATAAAATCTTTTCTGTATCTGCTCTTCTGTTAATGATTCATATTTATATTTATCAGATGCCCTTGTCAGTGGTCTCCAGATTAATATATCCATAGCAACAATTATAATAATTAAAGTTGCAAGTGCTAAAAGGCCGTATTCTACTCTCCCGCTCTCTACCATTTCCCACATAAATGATCCAAGACCTGGTATGGTATAGCTAGTATTTCCAACAGATATTATTTCTGCTGCAAACAGAAAATACCATCCTCCTGCCCAGGACATCATGCTGTTATAAACAAGCCTTGGAATCATAGCCGGGAGGTAAAGTATCCTAAATCTTCTCATACCCCTTATCTTGAAAATGTTAGCCGCATCCTTTATATCGTTCGGAATGGTTAGAATGGATTCATAAACACCGAAGGCCATGTTCCATGCCTGGCTTGTGAATATTAAAACTATTGATGCAATTTCAACACCAATTGCAGTTGGCAAATACAAAATTAATAAATAAAGTGCAATCGGAAAAAATCCAAGTATAGGGATGCTCTGTAAAATATCGAGTATAGGAATCATTATTTTTTCTGCTTTTTTGTTCGTTGCAGCATATAAACCATATAATATGGAAAAAACAAGTGAAAGAATATATGCCGCTAGCATTCTCCCAAAGGAGAATGTTGCATAAAGCCAGACCTTTCCCACAAGGGATGGCGGAAATAGGGCATAAAATGCAACTATAATAAGAATACCAAATTCGATTATGGCATATTTTCTAAAAATTCCCGCCATCCCATTACCATCCCTATTTTTAACCCATAAGAAATACCAATTAATATGATTTACCTTTTTTTTTAGAATAAAAAATTTAAAATCGAAGAACAAAATACAAGGTTATGGGTAATGAACTTATAACTAAAGCGGACAAGATGTACGATAGGGAATTGTTTGACCAGGCCCTTAATTTGTATTTGGAGGCTTTGAAAAATGCAGATGAAATTGATAAACCATATTTGTTGAGAAGGATTGCTGAATGTTATTTCTATAAGGATAATTCTGATACAGATAAAGCACTTCAATACGAGGAGGAATTGCTGAAACAGAAAACAGGTGAGGATCTTCTTAGAGAGAAAATATTTTATGTTACCATCCTAGCCGAAAAGGACAGGGAAAAGGCATTGAATATGCTTAAAGAAATGCTTGAGGATGCAAGGTCAAGAAATATAAAAAGCATTTTTCCTGAAATTTACAATACTATGGGTCTTTTCCAGTGGGGTACAGATGCTGCTGAAAAAAATTTCAAAAGTGCCATGGAAGAGGCTAGCAAAACTAAGGATCTAGAAAATTATATCCTTGCACTTCAGAACCTTGCCTATATGGAAGCAGAAAAAGGAAATAATCTAAAGGCATTGGACTATTTGAAAAATGCAATGGATACAATCGATGATGCCATGAAAGGCATTTCAAAAACAAAGAGGAAGGAATTTAAGGAATCATATGCTGATCTTTATGACCAGGCTGCAAACCTTGCCATGGATATGGAGGATTTCGACCTTGCAATGGAAATAGCGCAAAGGGGAAAGAAACTTGATTAAAAGCCAAAGTTCTCCTTTACCATCTGCCAGAGCTTTTCAACGACATACTCATTTATCTTTTTTCCAAGTTCGCTTGACGATCCCCTCGGATCGCTCAGCGTACCTTCAGGATATATTGCACTGTAGTTTGAAATTACCATAAATTTGTTTTTGCCCGTATATTGGAATTTGTATTCATCTTTTACGAGATCAGGCCTTATTGCCATCATCCTTGATGTTTCTATTATTCCAGCATGAGAATCATCTGCTGGGACGAGCTTGGACCTAAGTTCATATGCAATGTCATAATCAGATAAAAACATAATTTTCACTGGTTCATTTTTCAGTATTTCATTTGCGGCTGCCCTTATTGCTGCCATATGTATGGAACTTGCATGACCCGAAATGACCAAAATATTTTTTACACCATCCTGCACTATTTTAGAAAGTATATCAAAAACAAGGTTATATATTGTATTGAAACTTATTGAGATAGTTCCCTTGTAATCCTTTAGTTCGGTATATCCATAATATATTGGTGGTAAGATTAAACCATTACATTTTTTTGCAATTTCCTCAGCAACGTATATCGCCTGTACCGAATCTGAACTGAGTGGTAAATGAGGGCCGTGTTCCTCAACAGAACCTATGGGTAGAATCACTAGCAGCCTGTCGTTAATCCTATTTTCAATTTCCCTAAATGTCAAATCCTGCCAGTACATAAAACATGAATGGAACACTGATTTATATTTTTTATTCAATTTGCACCCATGGACCAACAAATTAAATAATGAATTTACCATTTCCTATCTGATTGGAAGTGGTAGAAATGTCAAATTTTGATGATGCCCTGAAGATTAGAGAATTCGCAATGGAACATAATAAATTCTTTGAAGAATCAATACCTCTTATAGCAAGTGAGAATGTTTTATCCCCTCTTGCAAAGGAAATGCTATTAACAGACCTCGGATCAAGGTATGCTGAGGGTCTTCCGGGTAAGAGATATTATCAGGGTAATGTGTATGTTGATCAAATTGAGATTTTAACGACGGAGCTTGCTAAAAAACTATTCAACACAAATTATGTGGATGTAAGGCCCATATCAGGCACAAATGCCAACCAGGCTGTTGTTTTTGCATTATCCAACCCTGGGGATGTGATTACAACAATTCCATTAGCAAGCGGTGCACATATTTCAAGCGCAAAGTTCGGTACGGTTGGTTTCAGGGGTTTGAATCCAATTCCAATACCTTTTGATACAGAAATAATGAATATTGATATTGATCTTGCCAATAAAATGATCAAGCTTGTAAAGCCAAAAATAGCACTTTTTGGCCAATCAGTTTTTCTTTTCCCAACACCACTTAAGGAACTGGGTGATGCACTTTATGAAGCAGGATCTTATGTCTGGTATGATGGCGCACATGTTCTAGGTCTCATTGCAGGAAAGAGGTTCCAGGATCCCTTGAGGGAAGGAGCGCATGTTGTTTCGGGGAGTACGCATAAAACATTACCTGGTCCACAAAGGGGTATAATACTTGGAAACCCTAAAGATGAAGAAATGTGGGGGAAAATACAAAGGGCAGTATTTCCAGGTGTTATAAGTAATCATCATCTCAATACAATGGCTGCTCTAGGTGTTGCACTTGCTGAACATCTTGAATTTGGTGAAAGTTATGCTGACCAGGTAATAAGGAATGCTAAAAAGCTTGCCCAGACAATGCATGAACTTGGATTCAAGGTCCTGGGTGAAAAGGCAGGTTTTACCGAAAGCCATACCTTACTTGTTGATGTAAAGGCACAAGGTGGGGGTAGAAAAATAGCAGAAGATCTTGAAAAGGCGAATATTGTTCTGAACATGAATCTTTTACCCTATGATGATCAGTCAAAGCCCAGGAATCCAAGCGGCATTAGAATAGGTACTCAGGAAGTGACAAGGATAGGTATGCGCGAATCCGAAATGGTTCAGATTGCTGAATTAATAAAAAAAGTGGCCATTGATAAGGCGGATTTGCAAAAAGTAAAAGATGAGGTAAAGGAATTAAAATCACATTTCACGAGCGTAAAATACTGCTTTAATGAAAATTATGAGGCATACGGGTATGTAAAACTTGTTTAGTTCAATATACATTGCCACTATCAATAAAATAATAGATAAGAAAGATATGATTTCAAGCGCATTAGCGATGAAGTTTGTGCATTTTCCAATAGAAAAGCTTATAAATGCATTTGTTATAGATAGATACGCTGAGATAAACAATCAGCAAAATAGAGAAATAATAGGACTAGGGCGGTCCGAATTCATGCCTGTGAAGATCGCTTCATCATACTTGTATGGGAAATATCCATGCAAGATGAAGTTGATCATTGAAGCAGTAAGTTTAGGCTGAAAAGTAGCCCATGTTAGGTTGAATATGGATCTAACAAGAGAATTTATGATAAGGCAGGTTCGTGCCATATTAAGAAGAAATGGTTACAAGTTATCATCTGAACTATCCATGTCAAGTTCATATGATATAATAGGAAGCAGAGGAAATGAAATAATCATAGTTAAGATTCTATACAATGTTGATACACTCAAACCAGAAATTGCATCAGAGATGAAATTATTATCAAATATATTGAAGGCAAAGGCCATAATAATAGGTGCAAGGTGTGGCATAGGGCCACTCGAAGATTCAATTCTCTATTCCAGGTATGGTATTCCTGTGTTCAGTATTAAGACATTTTCAGATTTCATAAATGCTGACCAGTATCCTATAGGTTTTGCTGCGCCAGGCGGATTTTATGTTAAGATAAATTCTAAGTTGCTTAAGGAAACGCGTGAAAAAATGGGCATATCACTGGGTGAGCTGGCAAAGGTTGCAAACGTTTCCAGGAGATCTATACAGCTTTATGAAGAGGGTCAAACAGCTGTATCCATAGATGTTATCATGAAAATGGAGGATTATCTTAACGTGAATTTGATAGACACCGTTGACCCGTTCCAGAATCCTCCCGAAATAGAAGAAAAAGATAAATTTTCATTTCCAAGGGATAATTTTGACAGGGAGATAGAGGAACTGTTCAAAAAAATGGGATCATTTGTTTATTTTGTAAGGAAATCCAATGTTGATGGTCTCTCAAATATGGATGATATCCTGTTTCTTGGTTTTTCTAAAATGAGGGAGAACCTTATGGATAAGGTGAGAACCATTGGAGAGATTGCAGAAATAACAGAAAAATATGGCCTTGTTTTCACCGAACTTAAAGATCTTGACAAGGATCTGCCAATAATAAATTTAAAGGAAATTGAAAAAAAAGATAAGGAGACTGTTAGGAATATAATCCTTGAGAAGAGGTTTAGGTCTTATTGAACATTTTTCATTTTCTCGATTATGCTTTTTGCAATGTCAATCCTTACCTTACCTTCCTTTACCATTTCTTCCGCTACTTTGTCTATTAGATCCCCAGTGGCACCTGCCATTATTGCTATATTTCTTGCATGAAGGCTCATATGTCCCTTCTGTATACCCTCCGTTGCAAGTGCTCTTATAGCAGCAAAGTTCTGTGCCAAGCCAACAGCAGCCAGAACTGAAGCAAATTCCTTTGCATCATTTATGCCCAAAATCTTTCTCCCAATCTTTGCCTTTGGATGTGATGATGAAGCACCTCCAACCGTGCCCACGGCAATTGGTATTTCAATAGTACCTATTAAATCACCATTCTCATCCTTCTCCCATTTGGTAAGGCTTTGGTACCCGTGCATTGATGCATATGCATGTGCACCTGCTTCTATTGCCCTCCAGTCATTTGCAGTAGCGAGAACAACAGCATCTATGCCATTCATTATGCCTTTATTATGTGTTGTTGCCCTGAATGGATCAATTCTTGCAAATTCATAGGCATAGATTATACCATCCACAGCATCTTCACCTATCTCATTTTTTGGGAATTTGCCCCAGGCCCTGGCAAGCCTGAGCGTTGCCAGATTGCTCAGTATTCTTAAATAGACTTTACCACCTGTAATACTTTCTATGTAAGGTGCAACAGCTTCTGCCATTGTATTTACTGCATTTGCTCCCATCGCATCCCTGACATCAACAATTAAATGCGTTATTACCATGGGTCCAAGGCTTGAGTCAAGTACCCTTACCTCAATGTCCTTGCATCCCCCACCCAGATTAACCAGCACCGGATCCTGCTCATTAGCTATTTTTATCAGATCACCCTTGTGCTCAAGGATCTCGAACTTTGCAGCATAAGGATCCTTCACCCTTACAAGCTGTATTTGACCAATCATCAAAGGATCAGACGCAAAAGCACGGAATCCACCACCAGCCCTTGCAACTTTTGCAGCATTGCTTGCAGCAGCAACAACGCTTGGCTCTTCTATTGCCATTGGAATGAGATAATCCTTTCCGTTTATGAGGAAATTGGTTGCAATGCCCACAGGTATGTCCATGAGATAGATAACATTCTCTATCATCCTGTTTGCAATATCCATTTGAAGTGAATTCTTTAAAGTATTCAATTCATTCTCATCAAGCTGAGCAAAGCTCCTGACAATTTCAATCCTTTCATCTATGCTTTTGTTATAAAATCCGGAAATTCTTGAATTTTTCAATTTATCACCTTCTTCATTCAACTTTATTTTTAAGTTATTTATTATTTTTTTCTTCCCTAAAAAGAAAAGTTTAGATATAATGATCGAAATGTAAGGTCATGCATATCAAAAAGAGGAATTTCCATTATAAGGGACCTTTTAAAATAATAGTGTGGATCATATCCATAGTATTCATTGCATTTATTCTTGCTCCCATAATTAGAATTTTGACCCTAGTATCTCCGTCAACAATTTTTACACAGGTAATAACACCAGGAAATATTTTATCAATAGAAATAACGCTTTACGCTGCAACAATCGCTACCCTTGTTGTTATATTTTTTGGCTTTCCACTTGCATATCTCCTTTCAAGGTTCAAATTTCCTGGAAAAAATATATTAGATGCCATCATAGAAATACCTATAATGATACCGCACAGTGTTGTTGGCATAGGTCTTCTGTTTGTATTTGCGGAATCCGAGCCAGGTGGCGTACTTTTTAACTATTTAGGCATATCATTCGGTTATAATCTTTTAGCAGTGATCTTTGCATATATATTTGTTAGCGGTACATATGCAATAAAAACCATGGAGGAAGCAATAAAATCATTGCCTCCGAGGCTCGAAATAGTTGCAAGAACACTAGGTGCATCGCAAACACAAGTTCTATTCAGAATAGTTTTACCACAGGTGGCAAGGAGCATTCTAACAGGGGGTATATTAAGCTGGGCAAGGTCTATCAGCGAGGTGGGTGCAATTTTGATAGTTGCACCATACATAATTCCAGGGTATAATGCAATAGCAGGTGTTCAGGTGTACAATCAATTTGAGGTTACAGGTCTTACAGGTGCAATAGGGATTTCAGCTTTATTAATAGTGATATCTCTAATAATATTTGTAATACTGAAAATCATTCAGGGGCAGAGAAAATTATTCTTTGTGCCGGGTGTGAGAAGATGATAGAGCTGAAGAACATTAGCGTTGAAGTTCCTACGTTCAGGATTGATAAAATAAATCTTAGGATAGAAGATGGTGAATATTTTATTCTTCTAGGTCCGACGGGAAGCGGTAAGAGTCTATTGCTTGATACAATAGCTGGATCCATATACCCTGAAGAAGGTGAAATAATCATAGACGGTGAAGATGTAACAAAAAAACAGCCAGAGAATAGAAATATAGGATATGTACCTCAGGATTACACCCTTTTCGATCATATGAGAGTTATAGATAACATTATATTCGGTCTCAGGGTAAAAGGCATATCAAGGGAATCAGCAATGAAGGATGTGGATTCAATAATTAAAAAGTTAAACATTGAAAATTTATTGACAAAATATCCTGAAGTGTTGAGCGGTGGTGAAAAACAGAAAGTTGCAATTGCTAGGGCACTTGCTATTAAACCGCGTTTGCTGATACTAGATGAGCCCCTTACAGGCCTGGACCAAAATCTGCGAGAAAAATTCATCGATGAGCTTAAGAAGATCCATGAGGAATTTATGCTAACGACACTTCAGGTCACGCATTCAAGGGATGAGGCAAGGTACCTTTCAAACAGGATAGGCATAATGAACAATGGCAGGATTGAGCAGATTGGTACCTATGACGAAATCATTAAATCACCAAAATCCAGGTTTGTTGCATCATTCCTTGGCCTTGAGAATATAATAAAGAATGAGTTTTTGAATGCAATACTTGGCATAGATAAAAATGCAACAATTGCTTTCAGCGGTACAAATGTAAAGGAGGATGAAAATGGCATACCCTTGGAAGTTGAATCCCTAATAAGGACGCCAGTGGGCATAAAAATAGTTGGATTTTTAGATAAAGAAAAAATTAGCATTGTTCTTGAAAAAATGCCAGAAATAAAAGAAAATAAAATAAAAATAAAAATTTTTGGTTTTTCAATCGTTCAGGACTGAGACCCCATTATTGCTATGTAACCTGGTCCAGATTGGAGGTATGATGGTAAAGGTTCTGTAAATGGTTCTAGCACTGAGGGTATTGTTGCATTAGATGTTAATGGAACAGCATAAGGAACAGGTAAAGGATCAAAATATGTGTTCACAAGTACCTGATGCCCAATTGGGCCAAGGAGAAGAGCCAAATAATCGATTGCAAGTGTTTTATCAGGAGCTGTGAATGGTATGGTCACAGCGTAAAAGATTGGGCCAGCAGGTGAAGATGCTTCTGCTGAAGTTCCAGAAAGACCTATTGGTGCGCCACTGCTGTTTACCTGAGCGTAATAATTAATTGCAGTAATATTCGTTGAACCAAGATTGACCTGCCATGGTAATTTAACAAATCCAAGACCATAGGATTTTGCAAGACTCCTATATGAAATGCCAAAATATGGCTTTCCAGTTTTTATCATTGCATCCATGCTCGCCTCAATGCCCACTGGCATTAAATGGCCTGTTTTGTACTTATGCCACCATATTGCCTGGAATATTGCATTTGTGTCGTTAACAGGGTAACCCAGATATCCATGGAACCAGGCATTGTAAGCTGCATTATCATGCTGAACAAGATAGATACCAGCAAGTTTCATTGCCTGGATTGCCTGGAATCCGGCCGGATCAGTACTACCATTGCTTACGCCAACAGTAACATTATGTGCAGTTACAAACATAAACCAGTTGCTTTCATTTATTTGACTCACTTGCATTACCGTGCCATTGAGATTAACAGTTGCAGTGGAATTTGTAGCGTAAAGTATTGAAATTTCATTTGTTGCAAAAACAACCATCCAGTTTGTGTAATTGGGAGCAAGTACCATTGGTATGACATCCGATGCCGCTGATGCAAACACATCATATTTTTCATGCAAAACTGAAATCTGCTCAGCTGCCTTTACACTACCCATAAATGTTCCACCACCAGGCGATATGGGCACGTTTGGATATAACTTTGTCCAGTTCTGGGCAATATCATTGAACGCATATCCAAGAGACCCTGCTGCAATAATTGACACACCCTGAACAGGTGCTGGTGCTGGCTGGGTTGCTACCATAACACCGTAGCCAACCGCAAAACCAACCACTAATCCTACAACAAATAAAACTGCTGCTAATGATTTCGAATTCATAATATGCTTATATGAGCATATCATATTTATTTTTTTTCATCGCCAATAATTAAATACAAAAAATGAATGTATTAATTATGGCTTTCAGAAAAATAGGTGATGAAAATAAAAATGTAGAAGGGCCTAAGATTATACTTCTTCACAATTTTTCAGACAATGACGTGGTTGAATTTATTGATTACCTTAAAAAGAATGAAAGATTTGAAAAGAGCATTGTTGCCGTTACTACGCCCACGTCATTGAACATGCGTGTAGGTGATCTAATGCATGAACTTAGGCTAGAGGATGAGGAAATAAAGAAAAGGGCAAGGAAAAAATGAAATTCATACATGTTTCAGATACGCATTTTGGCGCGTTTTCATCATATGCAAGTGTACATTCAAAAGTTCTTGAATCATTCTTAAAAGTCCTTAAAGAAGATGTTGATTTCATCTTAATTGCAGGAGATATATTCAATACACCTGTACAGATGTTCGATGGTCTTAACGATTTAATTTCATCAATGAAATCATTCATTGAAAATGGAAAAAGGATTTATGCTGTTCCAGGATCTCACGACAAATCAAGTGGCATATCACTATTCGATATTCTTGAATCAGCAGGCATAATCACAAATGTAGCAAGATATGATGAAAGGGATGGTTATCTTTATCTATTGCCTACACAAGATGAAAGATCTGGAATTACACTTTATGGGCTTGGAGGTGAAACCAACGCAAGAGAAGTTGATTATTTCAAAAGAATTAGGGTAGATCCTGAAGAGAATAGTATATTCGTTTTTCATTCTCCAATTAAGGGTTCTATAGGTATTTATGGTGCAAGAGAGATAGAAATCAGTGATATTCCATCAGGATTTTCATACTATGCGGGTGGGCATGTTCACAAAAGGATTGTAAAAAAATTTAATGATTCTTATCTAGTTTATCCTGGGACATTTTTCGCATCCTCATTTGATGAACTTTATAATAATATCGAGAAAGGTTATGCAATAGTTGAAGATTTTAAACCTATATTTATTGACATTAATCCAGTTAAAATCCTAAGAAAAGATATTGATTGCAACGGAATGTTGCCCGAAGCAATATTGGATAATATTTTGAGATTGCTTGGTGAAAATCAGCATGATATCACATTTTTAAATCTTAGAGGAAGAGTGAACTTTGACCCTGATGAAATAAACATAGGTAAAATTCCGATGAAGTTTAAGAAAAAATCAATAATAGTGTTAAGAAAAAAAGAACTTTTGGGCATTGAAGAAAAGATTCATGTGGCCAATAACCCTGAAAATGAAATCAATAACATAAAAAATCCATTTTCTTTCGATACATTCAATTTTTCAGAAAAATTAAAGCTGGATAGGGAGGAAGGTGAGAGAATGGATGATTTCAAGAAAAGACTAATAACCCTTTTAGAGGATGAATTAAAAAAGGTCGAGAACCATGATAATCAGGGCAATTGATCTTGAAAATATAAGGTCCCATAAGTCATCGCACATAGAATTTAAAAATGGAATTACAGTCATAACAGGTGATGTTGGCAGTGGAAAAACAACAATACTGGAGGCGATTAAGTTTGCACTCTTTGGCGGTTCTTCCGAAAACTACAGGAATCTTTTAAGAATGAATGAAAATCAGGGAAGCGTATCACTTTTCCTAGAAGATGTTAATGATTCAATAAAAATAACAAGAATGCTCAGGAAAACAAAAGATGGATATTCTGGTAGCAATGTTATCTTGAGCATTAATGGAAAAGAGAAGGAAATGAGCGATAGGGAAATGAAAAAGTTCATTTCATCCAAGTTTAAAATATACCAATACAGGAAAAGAGATCCATTATTTTTTAAAACTCTTATTTACGCCTCCCAGGAAGAGATGAAATCAATAATATCCATGGATCCTGAAGAAAGGAGGGAAATGATTCTAGACCTTTTTCAAATCACTTCTTACAATAAAATAATTGAAAATTGCGATATTTTAAGGGATTATGCGAAAACGAAGATAGATATTTCCAAGGGTATTATAGGTGAAAACGGTTCAAGGATTATAGAGGCAAAATCTGAAATAGAAGACATAAGAATAAAAATCAACAGAAACAATGAAAAGATAAAAAATCTTGATGAGGAATACAAAACAATAGAGAATGAAACAAAAAATATTGAAATTTCAATAATGAATATGGAAGATTTAAAGAATAAAAGAGAAAAAATTGAAAATTCAATAGGCCTTGAAAAAGAAAGATATAATGCAATTGAAGAAGAGCTCAAAAAGAAGAACAAAAAAATTGAAGAACTTGTAAATAAAAAGAAAATTTTAGAGAATTTAGCGAAGTATGAGAGTTCCTACAACGAGAAAGAAAAGGAATACAATGACCTGCAAAATAAGCAATATGAATTTAATATTTTTAGAAGATCCCTTGATAAGGCAAATGCTGATTTAAAAAATTTGCAATCAAAGAAGAAAGAAATAGATGAAAATAGAATGGAGATTAATGAATTAGAAATGAAAATTAAAGATCTAATCAATGAGAAAAAAGACATTGATGAAAAAGCTATTGATTATTTGAAGAATGAACGATCATCATTAACATGGGAGATAAATAGAGAAAAGGAATCAATTTCAGATTTAGAAAATGAAATAAAAGACCTGAAAAATTTAGAAAAAATGAGCATATGCCCGAAATGCAAAAGACCCCTTGACAGAGAGCATACTGAAATACTCATAAAGGAAGATTTGAATAAGATAGAAGAAAAGAATGTAAAAATAATGGGATTAAATGAAAATCTTAATAAAATAGATCTAAAAATTAAAGGGATGGAAGAAATAGCTCAAAAAAATAAATCAATTGAAAATGAAATATTAAGACTGAGCGCAAAAAAGTCAACGCTTGAAAAAATGGTCTCTCCTGAAAATGAAATTCTTGAAAAAATTCATCAGATGCAAATGGAAATAGAAAATTTGGAATTAAAAATACAGAACTTAAATTTTGAAGAGGAAAAATTTAATAAAATTTCTGCAGAATTAAGGAAACTTAAGAAATTTCATGAAGATTATTTAAAGATTGAAAATGAAATAAAAATTGAAGATGAATTAAAAAATGAAGTTCTTGATTACAATAAAAGGCTCTCAGATATAAATAAAAAAATTATTGAATATGAAAAAATGCTAAGCGAGATTAATTTTGAGGATGAAAAATACAGAAGCATCAAGGATGAATATGAAGAAAAGAGATTGAAATTAAATACAATCTCTGTTAACATTGAAAGTCTTAAAAGAGAAACTGCTGAAAAAGAAGATGAAATGAAAAGAAAAGATCAGGAACTTGAATCTTTATTGTTTGAAGAAAAAAGGATAAAAAATTTTTCAATGTTCATAAACTGGCTTGATGGAACATTTATACCTGAAATAAATGCAATAATATCAGGTATGATAAATGCCCTGAGAATTGAATTTGAAAGTGAGCTCAGTGAATGGTTCCAAATCATGCTCCCTGGAACAGAATTTGATGTGGGCATTGACAATAATTTTTCACCCATAATCAGATATGGTGATTATGAGTTTGATCTAAGCGCACTGAGCGGAGGTGAATCCAATGCTCTTGCATTTTCTTACAGGCTTGCTATGAATTCCATGGTAAAAAAATTCAAGCTCATGGATACGAATTTCATCCTTTTAGATGAACCAACTGATGGCTTCAGTGATAAGCAGATCATGCGTATGGGTGAGGTTTTTTCAAACCTAAATGTTGACCAGATACTTATTGTGACACATGAAAATGCGCTTGAAAACTTTGCGGATAATAGAATAAAGATATTCAAGGAAGATGGAATATCCAAAATTTAAGAAAATATTAATAGTAATTGTTCATGATGATTTTTAAAATGAAAACACCCATAATTGTTGTCAATTTAAAGGCATATGCTGAATCCACTGGAAAAAAATCTGTTGCAATAGCTAAAACAGCCGAAGCGGTATCAACCGAAATGGGTATTGAAATAGCCATTGCACCATCATTTGTTGATTTAGTAAAGGTGAAGGAATCTGTATCAATACCGGTGTTTGCACAGCATGTTGATACCATTTCACCAGGGAGCCATACAGGGAGCATTACAATGGAAAATATCAAAGACTGGGGTATTGAAGGTATCATAATAAACCATTCAGAAAAACAGGTGAAAATATCTGAAATAGATATGGCTGTAAAAAGATCCAGAGAATTGGGATTGAAAAGTCTGGCCTGTTCAAACAATGTTGATGTAACAAAGGCAATCGCAGCCCTTGGCCCCGATTTTGTTGCCATTGAACCACCTGAGCTGATAGGTGGGGATATTTCAGTTTCAATGGCCAAACCTGAAGTCATTTCAGATTCTGTAAAGGCAGTAATGGAAATTAATAAAAATGTTCTCGTTCTTTGTGGTGCAGGTGTTAAAAATAAAAATGATGTTAAAAGGGCATACGAACTTGGATCTAGGGGAATACTTGTTGCATCCGGAGTTGTTAAGGCAAAGGATGTTAAGGGTGCATTAATAGATCTTGCATCGGGTTTTGTTGGTGATTAGAAATGGCAAAGAAGGAACAGGATGAAGAAATTGTATTGCCAGAGCTTAGCGAGAAGGAATTTTTACAGACAGAGCTTCACAAGGGCAGGGCTGTTATTATATCTTACATGCTTGGCATTGCAATCGGCTTCTTTTCAGGATACCTTGAATCTGTTGGACTTGTTGTACTTTCATATTTATTAGGTATTGCATTTGCAATACTTATACCATATATATTGAGGTATGCAAAGGTAACCATAGACAGGAAGACACTTGCATATAACATAATCATATTTCTTGCATCATGGATAACATTCTGGATAATATCACTGAATCCGCCATTCTTTTAATATTCCCAGGGAAATTTTTTTTCCAGGAATATAAAGAATTCCTTTCTTTCAATGGTTCCAGGATCCCTGGAAAAACTAATCCTGTTTGAAATTTTGTCCAGGTCCTTTCCGATGGAATTTCTTTTTATTATGCTCAATATTTTTGATTCCATTTTTCTATCCTTTCTATCTATATCGGCATAAAAATGGCCGTTCATTATGTACGGTCCTGATAACGCTCTACCTTTCCACTTTTTAATGAATTTTTCAGAATTTCTGTCCCATACGGGTGGTCCTTCATGCACCATTACCCTGGGCAGGTCAAGCATGTATGATTCAATTATAACATGGATGCTATCATCAACGTAATAATGGTATCCAGTGGGACCGAATTCGTCCAGATTCTTGAATATAGTATTAACAAATTTTCTTATCTGTGGGTATAGAACATCATCAACAACATTTGGTCTTGGAAGCATAATGTGCAGAAATTTTGTGCCCCTGTCAATGCTTTTTTCAACAACATTTATTTCAGGGAAAAAGAATTTAACCGTTCTTTCCCTTAAAAATTCCTTTGATGCATAAATGAATGTTGCATAATTATCCATAGAAAGGGCCGAGGCAACATTTCTGTTTTCATCAACGGGATCTATAAAAATCAGGGGCGCTTTGAACCTGTTGTAAAGGTAATCTTCATTTACATCGTTAAAAGATATTACAGTGTATTTTTTCCATTTTGCCGCATTATTAAGTACATTCTCCAATGTTCCAAATTTTATAATAAGAAGTTCAGTCAAATAACCTGAGAATCCCTGTATTCTCGCTTCTGCACCATATACACCGATGCCCTTGAAAAACTGCTTGAGTAACCTTACCTGGTCCTTCCCCTCTTCGGAAAGATGTTCAAGTACAAATTTAGTATGGAATGGTGTTCTGTCTACCGCAGTAATTTTCTTTGAAGAATTATCAATCCTGTAGCAAGGAACAAGATCAAAATCATAACCCATGTGTTTACCGTTGATATATGGATGTTCAGCATAATTTATAACTGGACTTTCTAGAACATTCATTCCAATGTTTAAAGTAAATTGCTCAATGAACTTCCTTTCGTATTCAGGTGAAAATTTCAAGAATATATCAATATCAGGATTTTTAAGATGCGTTCCCTTTGCAACACTCCCTGCAAGTATGGGCTCAACATCAATACCATTGATCCTTTCCTGAATTTTTTTAAGTATGTCATCCACAGCATATCCAATTTTTTTATTTTCTTCTGCCGTAGGCTTTATTCTTTCAAGAACTTCATCAATGAGGTCCATGGTTTTTCATTATGTTTATTATTGCCTCAGCAGGCTCACCGTTAGCATCTTTTAGCGCCTTTATAGCTTCTTCCCTTGATACGCCTGTCTGCTGCATTACTAGTTCAATATCCTCCTCCTTGAATGGAAGTTTCTCCTTTTCCCTTTCTTCCATGTCCCCCATTACCTGAAGAACCTTCTGACCCTGAACCTCTACAACAGTCACCTTTGGATTTCTTATGACATAATCCCTTTCTTTTCCTGTGATTAAAACTTCAACTGCATCTATTTCCTGGGTTTTTAAACCCATCTGCTTCATCATCCTTTGCAACTGCCTATCATTAATCCTCATCATTGAAGATCACTATGATTTTTTCCTATTAAATATTTGCTTCTTATTCAAGGGAAGTTGCAGTTTCTTCTTCCCTCAAAAGTTCACCGTAAACTGGCCTATTTCTTCTGACAAGCTCGCCAATAATGTAAATGCCCTTCGTGTTTAAATCAAGTATATCATAAGGTGATTTAACATCAAATGATACCTTTGATAAGGGTAGTGAATGTTCTTTTATCCATCTAAGATGGAATACAGGATCACCCATCTTATTCCTTCTCCCAAAATTCACGGGGCACTGTGATATTACTTCAACAAATGAGAAACCCCTTGTTGTAAAAGCCTGTTTCAGACTGTTTACAAGTTGATTTGGATGTGCTGTTGTCCATCTTGCAACGTAATTTGCACCTGAAGCAGCAACAAGATCAGCTAAGGCGAATGGATATTCACGGTTGCCATAGGGTGATGTTGTTGTTACCATATTATATGGTGTTGTTGGCGCAAGCTGTCCACCAGTTAATCCGTATGTTGCATTGTTAACGGCAATGACCTTAATATCGATATTCCTTCTTGCAGCATGAATGATGTGATTGCCACCTATGGCAAATAAATCACCGTCACCGCTTATTACAATAACATTCAGGTCTGGTCTTGCAAGCTTTATACCTGTTGCATAAGCCAAGGCCCTGCCATGGGTAGTATGTACAGAATCTGCATTTATATATCCTGGTACCCTGCCAGTACAGCCAATGCCACTAACAAATACAGTCTTGTTTATGTCCATTTTTAGATCATTGAAAGCCTTATAAATGGCATTCATTATTGTTCCAAGGCCACAGCCCGGACAGAACTGATGTGGCCATCTGTCTTTCCTATAAAAATCAAAAAATTCCATATCAAAGAACCTCCTCTATGTGTGATGGTCTTGGTACCTCGCCACCAATGAGTTTGATGAATTCAAAACTCTTTGCACCATATTTTCTACCTACCCTTTCAACTTCAAGACCATAACCTCTTAGATTCATTTCAACATTAATAATCCTTTTTCCCTTTGCAATATCCCTGAACTTGCTCTCAGGGAATGGCCAGAGGGTCCTTGGTCTGAATAGACCAACATCCTCATGCTTCTTAAGAACAGGATAAGCGGCCCTTGATGATATGCCATATGATACAATGATCGTTTCAGCATCTGGGTTTATTATTTCAACATCAGAAATCATAGGCTCATTGTTTATTATTTTATTCACAATCCTTGTTACAAGATTCCTGTGTACCTGGACATCCGTGGTGACAGGATAACCCTTTTCATTATGCGTTAATCCGGTGATTGCAAGTTTAGCGCCAATCCCAACAGGTACAAATTCAGGGACACCTTCAATTTTGTAATCGTTGTAACCTACAATATCTATCTTTTCAGGAACATCTACCTTTTCAACCATATGTGCAAGCTCAGCATCTGATAGAAGAATAACTGGATTCCTGAACATTACGGAAAGGTTAAATGCTTTTATTGTGAGATCAAAAAGCTCTTGAACAGAATTTGGTGCGAGAACAATGGTCTCGTAATCACCATGGGAACCAAACCTTGCCTGAAGAACATCCCCCTGTGAAACAACTGTCACTTGCCCCGTGGACGGTCCTCCTCTCATTACATCCACAATGACTATGGGTGTTTCTGTCATAGCAGCATAACCTAAATTTTCTTGCATTAAGGAAAATCCAGGCCCTGATGTTGCCGTCATTGCTTTTGTTCCAGTCATTGCTGCTCCAATAACTGCTGCAATCGCAGAAATTTCATCCTCTGTCTGAATGAAAACGCCACCTTCATTTTCTATCCTTCCAGACATGTGTTCCATAAGCTCAGAGGATGGCGTAATGGGGTAACCACCATAGAATCTGCAGCCAGCAAGAAGTGCCGCTTCAGCAGTTATTACATTGCCGGATAGAAAATATCTCCCAGGTGTTAGCATTCATATCACCTCAAATTCAATAGCATGCTCTGGACATGTTAGCCAGCAAATTTCACACAAAATCCTTTCACCCTTTTTCAAATTAATATTTGTGCATCTTTCTTTGTATGCAACTAGGGGACTAAAATAGCCCCGTGCAGTTATATTTTTCCCCTGCACAAAAACAGCCTTCGGGCAAACTTCTACACATAGGTTGCATCCTTTACAATAGTCAGAATTGATTACTGGAAACATATTAAGGTTTAAAAGAAAAACTATTAATAAAGTTATCCATAAAAATATGAGTTTTTATCATTTATTAGAATTAAGATTAGCAAGACCCCTCAGAATGTCACCTCTAGTTATTATGCCCACAACATTTCTATCTTTGTCAACCACGGGCAATCTGTTTATCTTCCCCTTACCAAGCAGCTGTATCGCCTCCTCAATGTCATCATCAGGCTCAACAAAATAAACCCTTTTCTGCATGATGTCCCCTATCTTTTCTTTACCCAGGGATTCATAAATCTCCGTAAATTTCTCATATGGAAGTGCTGTTACCCTGGGTATTTCAATAATATCAAAAGGTGTAGGTATGAAAATCCAACCTTGCCTCTTGTATGCCATGTCCAGGTAACTTAAAATATCCCTCTGGGTGATTATACCAACAAGCTTTCCATTATCTACAACAGGTGCCCCGCCTATGTTATTTTTCACCAGGATTTCCATTGCCTCCTTAATAGTCATGTTTGGGTTAAATGTAATTACATTTTTTGTCATTAAATCCTTTACCTTCATCTTTTTTTCCTCCTCAATTCTATTAAATATAATTTATCCCATTCCACATTATGCTTAATTTTTTTTGATGATAAAAATTTGCTTATTTTCTCTGTAACATCCCTCACTTCATCAGCAGGTATTGCCTTATCCCTCACTATTACCATTTCCTTTTTTTCATTTTCAACAAAGTAGAACCTAAGTTTCCCTTCCCTGTTATAACCTTCAGGCTTCCTTCCCTTTTTTATATCAAGCAAATTTTCATATAGAACAACATCAGGTATGTTCATCTCCCCCTGTATTATCTTTGCCTCATCTATGAATAAATTGAATAAATCTGGATATACCTTTTCAAGAGACTTCCATGTGAATTTATCGTTAAAAACTATATGCCCACTGTAAGCCTTCATCGGTTTACAAATTAATTCACATTATTTATATTTTATGCATTCTTGAGCATAAGAATGTATGACATTTATCATAATTAATTTTAAATATTTGTATTTATATTGTGCTAATGGATACCATGGGGCAAGATAACATGAGAAAGGGAAAAGAGCTAATAAGCGTTTTAATAGTGGCTGTTTTTCTTGCATCTGTATTTTTATCTATGGTGCAGGGAACAGATAATGTACACTTAGAAAATACTTTTGATGCAAAATTGATTAACAGCGGCACAATGATTGGAAGACCAAATCCAAATACATTAATAGACTATAGTTTTGCGATTTTATACATTTTCATCACCATAGTGGATTTATAAGGGTTGGCAATTGAATTTACTATCCTTTCCAAAAGTTCTACACCAAGATTCTTAAATCCCTTTATCAAATTTAT
>JBMFTB010000010.1:0-259 GCA_049967255.1 Thermoplasmata archaeon | reverse complement strand
TGTTAACTAGTTAAACAATTATTTAGAACAGGTTGAAAACCCAAGTTCACCAATGTTCCATAAGTTCATTACAAAGGCAGAATTTCAAGAACTTTATTCACCTACAAATTCAGAATTTTTGTATGTGATGAACTATTTCAAGGAACAGGGGTTGCAGGTAATTCCCGGCCCATACAACCTTGCAATATTCATAAATAATGTACCAATATATAAAGTAGAACAAGTTTTTAATGTGCAGTTCGGCCTTTTTATTTCAAAT
>JBMFTB010000009.1:0-33658 GCA_049967255.1 Thermoplasmata archaeon | reverse complement strand
TGCTTTATTTATCATTTCAGGATAATAGTATGATGGTATTCCGTATTCTTTTAATAATGGGTATGCCTCCCTTGAGAGTGAATATCTTGATGTTAAATTTTTTTCAAGGGCAATATTTATGCATAAATTGATCCCATCTATAAATTTGTGCATGAAATCAAAAACATTTTCTGAAGGAGTATAGGGCTGTGTTATACTTTTTAATGCAATCACTATTATATTATATATTGAATTGATATATTAACTTTTCGTGTAAGCCAGCTCAATAGATTACCGTAAAAAGATGAAAAGGAAACTACCCGAGGAATACAGAGAAAGGGCAAAGGTAGAAACAGTACATTCCGTGATAAAAAGAAGATTTGGTGATTTTCTAAGATCAATGAACAAAATTAATTCAAGGAAAGAAGAAATAATGAAATTCTTGTATATAACATCACAAGAATGGCAAGAATCACAAAAGATTATGGAAAATTAATTTTTCTAAAAGGATTTCTACTGAGCTACAGTTTGAAAAGATCTTTATAGATTTTGATAATTTTTTCAGGAATAGGTATGGATTTGAAATTTCTATCTATCGCAACAACCACTATTTCACATATTGCAGAAAGCTTATTCTGTGTTTCATTGAATATTTGATATTCATATTTAATGTGCTTTTTTCCAAGTTCCTTAACATTAATGCTTACATTTGCTATATCGTTAAATCTGAGCGGATATTTGTAATTACACTCTGCCTTAACCCTTGGTAAAGAAATATTTTTTGTTGAATCGAATGGCATATTAATAGAATTCATGAATTCTTCTTCCGCTCTTTCACATATTCTGAAATAATTGGAAAAATGGACAACACCAAGTGTGTCTGTATCGACCCATGCTACCCTGTATTTGTAATTAAAATTTGTCATATAAACAGATAAAATAATTTTAGAAATAAATCTTTTTGTAATTTAGTGTGTCTTATATTTTCTCATACCATAATATCCATAATTTTTCTTTTAGGTCTATCAAGCATTTGATTCAGTAGAATTATGATGTTATATGAAACTATATTTATTTCTGCTGAAACCTAATTTTATTATTAAAATATTTTTAAAAAATATCAAAAAATGTTAAAAATAATTTGTGTATAGAAAGGTTTATTAGATGTATTTCAATTTCTGATGTTATGAAATCTTTTGATATTTTAAAGGCTTATGTAGATAAGCTGAATGCAAATTCAGCTGTAAAAAGTGAACTAAAAGGGATGACAAGTATTTTTCAGTTTAAGAACGATACTGGTGAATCGTTCTATCTAAGTTTTAAAGAGGATGGATCGGGAGTATTGACACAGGGAGAACACGCATCACCTACAGTTGTACTTACAGCAAAGGAAGAGGATTTACAGGCTATTATAGATGGAAAAATGGATGGTGTCCAGGCTTTTTTCACAGGTAAATTAAAAATTAAGGGGGATCCATTCTTAGCCCAGAAACTTGTTAATGTTATAAAAAAATTGAAGTGATGTAAAATGGAAATCAGAAAAATCGCGGTGATAGGATCAGGGGAGATGGGACATGGAATTGCAGAGGTATTTGCGGTGAATGGTTATTCTGTAAACATTGAAGATATCTCAGCAGAAATGCTCGACAAAGCAATGAAGGAGATTAGGGAAAGCCTAGAAAAGCTATCCAAAAAGGGAACACTGGGCCAATCATCCGTTGAAGATGTTTTGGGAAGAATTAAGACATTTACAGATATTGAGCCTGCTGTCAAAGATGTGGACCTTGTGATAGAGGCCGTTCCTGAAATTGAAGATCTCAAGAGGAAAATATTTCAGGATCTTGAAAAATTTACTAGAAGCGAAACAATCCTTACAAGCAATACATCAAACATCAAGATTACAGACATTGCAAAAAACATCACTAAAAGGGATAGGGTAGCAGGTCTCCATTTCTTCAATCCTCCGGTTGTTATGAAACTTGTTGAGGTTATAAAGGGTGAAGAAACATCAGATGATGTTATATCAATACTTTATGATCTTGTTAAAAAGATTGGCAAGATTCCTGTCAAGGTAATGAAGGATTCTCCCGGATTTATTGTGAACAGAATAAATGCTCCGGATATGCTGCTTTTCTGTCTGCTCATTGAAAACAATGTTGCTTCTCCCGAAGAAATAGATGCTTTTGCTAAGATGCAGGGAATGCCCATGGGTCCCTATGAGCTCATAGATTATGTTGGAATTGATGTTGTTTACCATTCAATGGAATATTACGCAAAAACATTGAATCCGGATTATGCAAAATGCAAAGTTTATGAGGACCTTTATAATAAAAAATATCTTGGGAAGAAAACTGGAAAAGGCTTTTACGACTGGTCATCTGGAAGACCGATAATAGATACAAAAAAGGCAACAAATAAAGTGGATCTAATGGATATTTTTGCTGTAGAAATTAATGAATCTGTGAAATTGATTGAAGAGGGTGTAGCAACCCCAGAGGATATTGAAACAGGTGTAAAATACGGTTTAAACCGTGCCTTTGGCCCAATTTCCGTAGCAAAAAGTCTTACAAATGCTGAAGTGAAGAGTAAGCTTGAAACACTAGCTAAGAAATTCAGCTGCTCAGTATTTGAGCCTGCTGAGTCCATAAAGAATGGTAAGATGAGAGAGGCCATAGATGGTAGATTGAAGAGAATTGAGAAAAAAGAAGAGAAGGTTACAAAGGAAGTACCAAAATCATCATCAGAACAGTTCAATACAATAATTGTTGAAAAATATCCTTTTAAAGTAGCAAAGATTGTACTAAACAGGCCAAAACATAATACGATTAACAATGAACTTCTTGAAGACCTTGAGAAAGCAATTAAAATGTTGTGGAACGATAACGAGATTTATATTGTTGTGATAACTGGTCAGGGAAACACTCTTTCAGCTGGGGCTGATCTTTCGCAGTATTTTGCAAGCAGTTTCCAGTTCCTTGAATTTTCAAGAAAAGGAGAAAGGGTATTTAGACTTCTTTCAGAAATGCCAAAACTTACGATTGCAGTAATGAAAGGTTATGCACTGGGAGGCGGTTTTGAATTATCTCTTGCCTGTGATTTAAGGGTAGGTACAGAGGATGTGCAGATTGGTTTTCCTGAAGTAACTCTAGGTTTAATACCAGCTTGGGGCGGATCGCAAAAGCTTGTGAGAGTTGCTGGTCTTGGCAAGGCAATGGAATTGATAGTAACAGGCCAGAGAATCACTGGTAAAGATGCTTACAATATGGGAATATTAAATAAAATATTCAAGGATCCGGATAACGAAGCGATAGAATATGCAAAAAATATTGCTGAGACATCAGCACCAATTGCTATGTATCTTTCAAAGAGGCTTCTTAACAAGGGTACTGAGGTGCCTATGGATATAGGTCTTGAAATGGAGTCATTTGCTGCCGGAGTTGCATATTCAACGGAAGACCTGAAGGAAGGCATATCCTCATTCCTCCAGAAGAAGAAACCTGAATATAAGGGGAGATAAATATGCAAGATGTATATTTGGTTGATTTTATTAGGACACCATTTTCAAGGTCTAGACCAAACGAACCTGAGAGGGATGTTTTCAATTCCTTGAGGATGGACGATGCTGTTGCAATGTTGCTTAAGGAAATTATTGGCAGAAACCACATTGACCCGTTGAAAATAGGAGATGTGATAACGGGCTGCGCATTGCAGGCAGATGAAAACTGGCTTTATGGTGGAAGGCATCCAATATTTCTAGCCGGATTGCCAGTGGAAGTACCTGCAATGGCCGTTGATAGGGCTTGTTCATCATCTATGGTTGCAATGGCTATTGGGTCATGGGAAATTATGACAGGAAATTCTGATATAGCATTGGCTGGTGGAATGGAGCATATGACCCATGTGCCCTTGGGAAATAACCCGCATATTGCTGTGAACTACAAGCTTCTTGTAAGGCCTGAATACATGAAATATCAGATGAACATAGGTTATAGCATGGGTCTTACGGCTGAAAAACTTGCTGAAGTATCAGGAATACAAAAGGATGAAATGGATGAATTTTCTTTAAGATCTCATAAGCTTGCGGGGGAAGCGCTTAAGGATGGATGGTTCAAGGGAGAAATTATACCCGTTCAAGTGGAATATAACGGTGATATGATTACTGTGGATAAGGATCAGAGCATAAGGCCAGATACCACGCTTGAACAGATAAAGAAACTCCCCCCAGCGTTCAAGCCTGACGGTGTAATTACAGCAGGTAATTCTTCACCATTAAATGCTGGTGCTTCATTGACAATGCTTATGAATGAGAAAACAATGGATGAATATGGATTAAAGCCTATGGCCAGAATTGTTTCATTTGGATGGGCAGGTGTTGATCCTAGCATTATGGGTGAGGGTCCTGTTCCAGCATCAAAGAAGGCCTTGGAAAAGGCAAAAATGAAGGTTGAAGACATAGATTATTGGGAAATAAACGAGGCATTTGCAGTTGTACCCCTAAACGCCATTAAAAAACTCGGAATCGATATAAACAAGGTAAACATTCATGGTGGTGGAATAGCTATAGGTCATCCTTTAGGTGCATCAGGTGCAAGAATTACGGGTACGCTTGCCAGAATACTCAAGGAGAAGAATGCAAGGTATGGCCTTGCAACTTTATGCGTTGGCGGAGGCCAGGGTTACGCCACTATATTAGAGAAGGTGTGAAATATGGATTTCAGTCTACCTCCTGAGCTAGAGGAAAAAAGAAAAATAGTCAGGGCATTCGCATTAAAAGAATTTACAGACGATAGAAAAAGATACTTTGATGAGAATGAAAAATTTCCATTTGAAATAAGGAAAAATGCCCTTGAACAGGGCATATTGCAGTATGGCAACTATTGGGATTTGCTAATTACAATTGAAGAACTTTTCAGGGTAGATCCAGGGTTAGGATTTTCAATTTTTGCATCATTCTTCGGAAATGAAAATATTATGCTTTTAGGTACCGATGAACAGAAGAAAAAGTATTTTGAACCAGTACTCAAGGGAGAAAAGATCATGGGTTTTGCAGTTACGGAACCTGTTGCGGGAAGCGATGTTGCAGGCATTGCATCCAAACTAGAAAAGCAACCTGATGGATCATGGATACTTAACGGATCAAAGATGTTCATAACAAATGGGACAATAGCGGATCATCTAGTGGTTGTTGCCAGATCCGGTCCTGTTCCCTCAGATCAGAAGAGACATCATAACATGTCTATGGTTATTGTTGAAACGAAATGGCCTGGAGTTTCAACAAACAAGCTTTATGGAAAAATGGGAATGAGGGCTTCGGATACTGCAGAGGTAATATTTGATAACGTTAGAGTGCCTAAAGAAAATTTGCTAGGAGAGGAGGGAAAGGGCTTTTACTATGCCATGACCTTTTTTAACATATCGAGAATTTATGTTGCTGCTATGGCAATAGGTATAGCCCAGGGAGCTCTCGATATAATTGTTGAAAAAGCAAAAAAGGATAAAGCATTTTCATCTATGGAAAGTACACAGTTTACGATTGCGGAAATAGCAACAAGGATTGAAGCAGCGAGGCTCATCACATATAAAGCAGCATCATACCTTTTCCAGTTTAATCCTGACCCTGTTCTTACGAGTATGGCAAAGTATTATGCCGCTGAGACAGGAACATATGCTACAGAAAAAGCATTACTTGCAACTGGAATGGATGGAGCTGTTATTTCATTGGAAAGAATGTTCAGGGATGCAAAGATCAATGAAATATGGGAAGGATCAAGCGAGATTGAAGAATTGACAATTTACAGGATGTTAATGAAGAAACTGGAGAGTGAATAAACATGGATGAGGAACATAAGGTTCTTGAATCTGTACTTAAAGAATTTTCGCAAAAGGAGATTGAACCAGTGAACAAAAGCATTGAGATTGATGGCCTCAGTTCTGATCTGAAGAACAAGCTGGCTTCGCAGGGCTTTCTTGGAGCACTTGCACCCGTTGAAACGGGGGGAGCAAATCTAGACAGGCTAGGCTATTCAATACTTTTAAGAGAAATTGCTACTGCAAGTCCTTCAGCTGCATTTTATATTTTTATACAGAATTCCCTTGTAATCAAATCATTGATGAAGGATAACAGCATGGAAATTATATCACAGATAGCTTCAGGCAAGATATCAGGTACAATGGTATATTCAACAAGGCTAAATATGCTTGATCCCGGACACATAAAGAAGAATGGAAACATGATAGAAGGTGTTCTGAATGCTGTATTCAATTCTTCTGGAAACATATTCATAGTGAACATAGAAGAAGAGAATAACTTGTACATAATAGATTCAGGGTACGAAAAATTGCCGAACCACGAACAATTGGGTTTCAGAGGAGTAGCGTTTTCACCTGTAAGATTTAAATCGAGCAATTTCAAGCCGCTTAGCACAAAGATGGATGAGATCATTGAAGATATACATCTCCCAGTAGCGGCTATTGCTATTGGCATTGCAAATGGGGCACTTTCAAAGGCAATTTCATATGCGAAGGAGAGAGATGCATTTCTTCACAAGTTGAAGGATTTTCAGCCTCTGGCATTCAATATGGCCCAGGCATATTCTGAACTGGATGCATTTAACACGTACCTGGTGAGCGTTGCTGAAGGTCAAAAAGATTTGAAGAAAGAGATGATGCTGAAAACGGTATCACTTGATTTTGCAAGAAGGACATCAAAGCTCGCATTACAGGTACATGGCGGTTATGGATATCTTATGGACTTTGGTGTGGAGAAGTTCTACAGAGATGCGATGTTCCTGTCCATAGTAGGTGGGCATTCATTAAAAGACAGGGTAAAGCTTTCAGAACTTATATTTGAAGGAAAGGCAGGCTTTATTTAAAAATCTTTCAGAAAGTATATGCCCTGCGCATGTGCGCAGAGCTTTTCTTTTCCATCAAAAATGTTTATTGATGTAAAAACAAGATGCTTTCCCCTTCTTTCTATTCTTGCTTCCCCCGTTATAGGACCAGACTCTATTGCCTCAAGAAATTCAATGTTCAATGAAACAGTTACCTGATTTTTTCCTGTGAGAAGTGTCAGGACAGATGCGCCACCAGCTGCATCGGCAAGGGTTGCAATTGCACCACCATTGGCTATGTTTCCTATTCTTGTTATTTCTTCTCTGAATTCCATTGATAGTTTTGCATAACCTTCTTCAAGAGATACAACGCTTATTCCAACAAGCCTCAGGAATGGGTCCATTTCTATGATTCTCTTCATGAAATCAAACCTATCTTCCATAAATGCTTAAAAGTAATCTTTCTTTTAAACATTTCAATCTTAAAAATTTTCTTTAACATTTTTTAAAATTTCTTTAGATTTTTCAATGATTTTATCATTATCCTTTCCGCCTGAGAGGAAATATATTTCTTCCTCAGATAAATTTAATACAACAGTATTCCAGGCTGCAAAATTAATATCATTTCTGAATATCTTCATGAAAATTTCAAAGAATTCAAAGCTTGTTGTATCGACAGATTCATGAATTATTTTTGAAAGTTTATTTGAAATTATGTCTCTATAATCCCTTGATCTTTTTCTTTGTGAAAGTGCCTTAAGAAATTCTGGGCTGTTCAATTTTCCATGTATACCATACTTGTGTTTTTTTGCAATTGAAACTGCAGAAAGAAAATCATAAACATAAGAAAGAAAGCCATAGTACTGCATTCTCCTTATCCTGCCCAGGTAAAGGTTTGCTTCTGAAATGTAATCAAATGCTCTTGAAAGATCCTCAATATCCAAGTATTCATGTGCAACATTCTCATCTATCCACTGCATTATTAGGCTTGGATCCTCATCAACAGAATTCAAGGCATCCCTGGATGTTTTCATAGACATGCTTAAAATAACGTCCAATGTTGCACTGTAAATATTCTCAACTATATCTCTTGTACCTAGATACTCCAGATCCTTTTCTATAATTGTTTTTTTGCCTGTAGCCAGCATTTGCAAGTCATTTATGGCAGCCCTAACATCGCCACCACTTCTCTGAGCAATTCTGTCAAGTATTGTTCTATCAACCACAATGTTCTCTCTTGCACAGATCATTTTAAGGATTGTTGAAGATATCTGTTTATAATTCAAAGACCTGAATTTAATTTCTTCTACTAAGGATCTTAGTACTTGGCCCTGCTCACCCTTAAATAATTCATATGGATCATTAACGATCAGAATTATGGGTTGCATTGTAACTTTTACTGTTTCAATAATTGCTTTTCTTCCACCCTTATCTCCTGCCTCCCCTTTTCCTTCATAGAGATTATCCGCTTCATCTATCACGATTAATTTTCTTTTTCCCTCCTTTGATGATAAATAATCACCAGAATCATTGAAGGTTTCGTACAGTGAACCACGCATTGCAATTTCCTTTATGTTTTCCTCGTTCCTTATATCTGAAGCGTTTAATTCAATCAAACCCCAGCCCATGTCATTAGCAAGAGCTAAAGCTGCTGTTGTTTTACCCACTCCCGGCTTTCCTTCAAAAACAAGCGCCTTTTTCTTGGGTATTTTACCGGATTTCCACGATTCCCCCCAATCCCTTATTCTCTGAATTGCTTCAGGATTTCCTGCTATTTCTCTAAGGGACCTGGGTCTGTATTTTTCTGCCCATTCTATCATCAATACCCAATCATTTAAAACATAAATAAATATTTCTTAAGATTCACATTTTTTAGGGTAAAAATTTTATTTAATGATTTTATTCCCAATGGCAAAAGGAATTGAGATCATGGAAAATGAAAACTTTAATCCAAAAATTGATTTCGTTGAAATGGAAAAGGAGATAATGGATTATTGGCAAAAAGAAAACATATTCGAATTACTCAGAAAGAAAAATGAGAATAAAGAAATTTTCTCCTTTCTTGAAGGGCCTCCCACTGCAAATGGACATCCACATTTTGGCCATGCATTGACAAGGGTTACAAAAGATGTAATACTAAGATTCCAGGCAATGAATGGTAAGAATGTTTATCCATGGATAGGTGGTTGGGATTGTCATGGTCTTCCAGTTGAACTTGAAGTTGAAAAAATGCTTAAGATAAATTCAAAAAAAGAGATTGAAAAGTATGGGATAAAAGAATTCAATATGCTTTGCAAGGAAAGCGTTTTTAAATACAAAAAAGAATGGGAGGAAATGACAAAAAGGATAGGTTTCTGGATAGATCTTGATAATGCTTACGTAACCATGAGCAACAATTATATTGAAAGCGTATGGTGGGCAATTAGCCAGATATGGAATATGGGTCTTCTCGAAAAAAGTTTCAAGATAGTACCTTACTGCCCAAGATGTGGCACACCCTTATCCAGCCATGAGGTGGCACAGGGCTATAAGGAAACAGAGGATCCATCCGTTTATGTTAAATTTAAGGTTAAGGATGAGGATGCTTATTTTCTTGTATGGACAACAACCCCATGGACTTTACCCTCAAACCTATTTCTTGCTGTAAGGGAAGATATAGAATATGCTCTTCTGGAATATGAAAAAGAGCACCTTTATCTCGCTTTAGAAGTGGCCAAGAAATTGATGCCCGGCTCAAGGATAATTAAAACTTTCTCTGGTAAGGAGTTGTTAGGAAAGAGTTATGAAAGATTAATAGATGCAATACCTTATGAAGGAAAAGCATTTTTTGTTGTTTCAGGTGATTTTGTAACGGTAGAGGAGGGTACGGGAATTGTTCATATTGCTCCTGCATTCGGTGCTGACGATTTTGAAATAGGTAAAAAATACAATGTAAAAATTTTAAATCCTGTGGACAGGGAGGGTAAATTTACAGAAGGGCCTTGGAAAGGTAAATTTGTCAAAGATGCTGACAGGGAAATAATATCATTTTTAAGGAAGGAAAAAATGCTTTTTAGCTCTGGTAGGATAAAACACACTTATCCATTCTGTTGGAGATGTGGCACACCTTTGCTTTATTACCCTCTAGATACATGGTACATAAAGGTATCTAATGTGAGGGAAAAGCTAATCGAAAATAATGAAAAGATAAACTGGATACCAGATCATTTGAAGCATGGCCGATTTGGGAATTTCTTGCTTGAAGCAAAGGACTGGGCATTGAGCAGGGACAGGTACTGGGGTACTCCATTGCCTGTTTGGAAGTGCGAAAACGGTCATACATTCGTTCCATCAAGCTTTAAGGAATTGTTTGAGCATGCTGAAAATATACCTGAAAACTTCGAACCCCATAGACCCTGGGTAGATGAGCTGGTTGTGAACTGCCCTGTATGCAACGCAAAAATGAAAAGGGAAAACTTTGTAATAGACGGCTGGTTTGATTCAGGCAGTGCCCCATTTGCTCAGTTCCATTATCCCTTTGAAAATGAGAATGAATTTAAAAAATTTTATCCTGTAGAATTTATTACCGAGGCAATAGACCAGACAAGGGGTTGGTTTTATACTCTGCACGTTATAAACAGTCTTCTTTATAACTCAAATTCATATAAAAATGTCCTTACCCTTGGTTTTGTCTTAAATGAAAGAGGAGAAAAAATGAGTAAAAGCAAGGGGGATGCAGTAGATCCATTGCCTATTATGGATTCACTTGGCGCTGATGCATTAAGGGTATACATATTCAGTTTACCCCCTTGGAAGGATAGAAGGGTTTCAAGCACACTTATCAAAGATTACAGATCCAGGACAATAGAAACACTCTGGAACTCATACGTATTTTTCAAAAACAATGCATTGCTGGATAGATTTGAATTTGACAGCGGTAATATCACTGAGTCTCTCGATAAGTGGATAATTTCAAGGCTTAACAGCACAATAAAATGTGTAAAAGAATATATGCAAAATTTCGAAATACATAGATCCATGGAATGCAATGAAAAATTTATAAATGATTTGAGCAACTGGTATATAAGAAGGTCTAGAAGAAGGTTCTGGGAAGAAAGGATGACAGATGAAAAACTATCTGGTTACAGGACAATGTACATTGTATTCAATGATTTTGCAAAGGTTTTTGCACCTTTTGCCCCATTCATATCCGAGTACATTTTCAGAAATTTAACAGGGGAAAAGAGTGTGCATTTACAGGATTATCCTATTGCTAACGAATCCATGATAGATCCTGATTTAGAAAAAGAAATGCAGACGTTAATCGATGTAATTGAACTTGGAAGACGGGCAAGGCAGATTGCAAATATTAAAACAAGGCAACCCCTTGAAACATTTTTTGTTATAGCAGATGATGAAAAAATAGAGAAGGCCGTTAAAAAGCATATTGAAATAATTAAAGAAGAATTGAATGTAAAAAATGTGATATATGAAAAGGAAAGGAAAGAATTTGTAAGATTAAATGTCAAATTTGATCCCAAGGTAGTCGGGCCCATTCTAAAGGGTGAAGTTAAAAAATTCTCAGAAAAACTTTCTGAAATGGATCCCTGGGAACTTTGGAATCAAGTTGGAAAAGCCAATTCAATAAAGATATTTGATAAAGAAATTCCTTCAAGTGCATTCATCTTTGAAGAAGAGGCAAAAGAGGGTATGGTTATGGCAAAAGAAAAGGATATTTATGTTCTAATCACAAAAAACATTGATAGAAATTTATTGCTTGAAGGTCTTGCAAGAGAACTTGTGAGAAGGATACAGCTCATGAGAAAGGAGCTGGATCTTGCATATGCTGACAGGATTGAACTTTGGATAAGGACAGATGATAAAGATATAAAAGATGTTCTTAAGAAAAGCAGTGATTACATAGAAAATGAAACATTGTCTAAATTTGTAGATTACATAGATGATGGTTATTCAAGGGATTGGGAAATACATGATAAAAATGTTAAAATTACAATAAAAAGATTTAATAATAAAAAGTAATTGATTAGCTGGTAATAAATATGGAATCGAATGAGTTAAGGATTCTTCTTTATTTCATAGCTATTGGTGTTGGGTTCATAGCTATAGCGTTTCTTGTGATGGGGTCATTAATTTTGCTTTATCCCATAATAATGTTTTACATGTTACATAGGATGAAGATTTGGCAAACAAAAAAAAGAGCAAAGTTGGGCACAATTGCAATTGTTATTGTTGCTCTTATATCATTAATTTACTATCCAATAGGGGATTCAAACATACATTCCTATTATAATTCTTACCAGATTTCTGGAACCAATCAGACAATATTGAAAAATGTTACATTTAATTTTTATCCAATCAATACATTCTATTTAAATATAACAACATCACAATTTGTTCGTGCGCATTTAACAATAAACCTAGTAAATGAATCAACGGGGAATATGACACCTATAATGTTTTCAAATTCGAATTCCACACTTTCTAATGGCATTTACATTACAAGTTTTTCAATAGATATAAAAAATTTAACACCTGGCATATATGTAACCAATGTATCACTTAATAACGGATCTCCCTATGTATATGTATATGCGCCTAGGCTAGTAACCCCACAGGAATTTAATTCAGTTGTTGATAGAATAGCACTCCTTGATACCCTTTACATGTTTACATATGTTTTCCTTATGTCAGAGGTGTTCTTTTTGGCGATAATATTTGGTGCCCATATGATGCGTAAGGGAAGGCAAACAATAGCAAAACAGCAATAATTATTTTTTTATTTCTTCTTTTATATATTTTATCATTTTTGCAGGATGTAGAATATCTATTATGTATATTATATCCTCTTTTTTTATTATCTTTAAGGATATTGAGATTATAAAAAATAATACATAATTTATAATAAGCCAAATAAGAAGTGACCACCATGGGTATGTTGGTAATCTTAGTGATTTTAAATAAAAAACAATTATACCCGTTACCACACCACTCCCCACTTGGTATAAAATATTTTTATTACCAATAAACCTTTCTTCCCTGAATATGAATATTCTTATTATGGCCATGATGATTAATGCTGATACAAAATTTGCTATAGCTGCGCCCAAACCTGAAAGACCAAATAGCTGAACATTAAAGAATTTCCTGGGGATTAAAATTATATCGAGAAGGAATATTATAAAAAAAGAAATAATGCTCATGTACATAAGGAATTTTGGATTTCCAACAGCATTGAAATGTGTAGAATAAGGTGAATTGATTGAATTTACATATGCCATTATTGAAAGTACAACTAGAATAGAGCTAAAGGCGATTAATTGTGCTGTCCAGAGATTAACAATCTGTTTAGAAAATATTATCATAAATATTATCAATGGAAGTATTGCTATAGAAATGTATTTTTCTGCACCAAGAATTAAATCGGAATATTCAGATTTTTTATTATTTGCATGAAGAGAAGACATTGTTGGATAAAGGAAAGCAACAAGAGAGCCTGCTGTGGAATTTACGAAAGCTACGATTGTTAATATACCTGAATAGGCACCAACATAATATGGACCCCAGAAATACTGTATAATAACATTATTTATGTTTGCGGAAATTGCACCAAGAATTACAGAAATTGAAACAGGCATTGCAAACTTGTAATACTTCCTGAAATCATCCATTGTTGGCCTTTTAAATTTCCAATCCTTTCCATAGTACATGAACATTAAAACATAAATGGAATAAGTAATAACCATTATCAATGCCATTATTAGGGAATATTCATTCTTCAGGATTAAAGATCTAGCAATATAATAGCTTGTGATTATGTACATTAAATTCCTGAACGTTGCTTCTATAATTCTTGGAACACTTATAATTGCTGCTTTTGTCAATGCGTTAAATATGGATTGGTAATAAACAACAAAACTCTGAAGAATGTAATATGGTATTAGAATGAAAAAGTCATATTCTTCAAAGGGTGTTTGAAAATGTCCACCCAGAAAAATTTCCCAGAATTCAATTGAAGAGACAACTATTGCAACAAATACAATAGCTAAAACAACCTTAATTATAAAATAGGTTGTTATTGCTGCTTCAAAATCCATACCTTCAGAGATCCTTTTTATATTTGCTGTTGAAAAACCCAAGTCAAGAAGAAATGAAAACAATCCGAGGAATGAAATTGAAAATTGAAGTTCACCGTAGGGCCCTAGTCCTGCATATCTTAAAACATATAGAAGCCCTATATAACCTATCAGGCCTGTAATAAGATTCTGTACAACTAGAAGCAGCGATTTTCTTCCAAGCATTTTATCACACTCAGGACTATCAAACAAATATGTAAATCATTCTTAAATAGTTTTATGAATTTGAATTTTAAAATAAAAAATATTTAAATAATGATTTACATGGGATATTTAATGTGGCATCCAAGAGTTGACCAAGGTAATATAATCATAAGAAAATTCAGGCTAGACGATCTTTCACAGGTAATAAGGATAATAGACAGAACGCTGACAGAAAAATATTCGCTTGAGATATATGAAAGCATATACAATTCCTGGCCAAATGGTTTCATAGTTGCTACCTATGGATCAAAAATAATTGGTGTAATTGCCTCAACAAAAAATTCAGTATACGAAGCAAGGATACTTATGTTTTCTGTTGATATTCCATATCAAAATAAAGGTATAGGTACATTACTTTTAAAAAGATTTGAACAGATTTGCAGGGAGGAAGGCATAAAGGCAATCAGACTTGAGGTAAGAATATCCAATGATAATGCAATAAAGTTTTATGAAAAAAATGGTTTTGTAATTATAAACATGATAAATAGCTATTATAGCAATGGTGAAAGTGCATATATAATGTGGAAGATGCTGGAGAATTAGAATACCTGCACCTTCCCATCCATTATTTCGTCCTTCAGCTTTGTTATTGAAGCAAGATGTCTATCTGCTATTCCCCTGAATTCTTTCTGGTACCTTTCAATCTTTACTCCTTCTGCAGGTATTACCTGAATGCTTGCCACATGTGGATCATCAATTTTTCTTCCTATCTGGCTTACAATTCTAACATGAACTTCTTTAATGTCATTGCTTGCAGTTTCATAGATTTCATTTGCTATCCTAAAAGCAAGGATATTGTAAAGCTTTCCAACATGTGTTACGGGATTTTTCCCTGCAGCTGCTTCCATGCTCATAGGTCTGTATGGGGTGATCAAACCGTTTACCCTGTTCCCCCTACCCACGGATCCATCATCACCATTTTCAAATGAAAGACCTGTAACGGTCAGATAGAAAAGGTCATTGTCAGGATTATCAGCTGTATTTACATAGACATTAACATCTTTGTCCGTGAATTTTCTTGCATTATCAAGAATTGCTTCCCTTATTTCTTCTTTTACATTCATATAATGTGATCTATCAGGTATGTATTTATCCACAAATGCTTCTGCAATGGTAAGGTTTATTGTTTTACCCTGCCTGAAACCCATTACCTTTACATCTTCACCAATTTCTTTGTATTTTTCCCTCAATTTCCCATTTATGAATTTTTCAGTTTCAAACGTGAGTTTTTCAGTTTCTGACATAGGTGCAAATCCCACACCAAATGAGGTATCATTTGCAAGTAACTTTGAAGGGTCATAAAGACCCCTGAGATCCTGAGATCCCTGGCCTATCTTGCAATCTATTATAACATCCTCATCCGTGTTAAGGTTCCTGAAATTTTTATTCAGATAATCTCTAGCTGCCTGTATTGCAATAGTCCTATAAGGAATCCTTTCTTCACCGTGATTCATATTTACTTTTGTTGTTGCCCTGCCAACAAGAAGTATATAAATTGGCTCTAAAACCAGGCCGCCCCCAAACTTTGGCGCAGCCTGACCACCAACTACCTGTGTTTCATCTGTATTATGGTGCAGGATCCTGCCATAATGTTTAACATAATACCTGCTCAAAGCCTCGCTGACAGATTCTGCAATGCCGTCAGCGACGCTATCAGGATGTCCTATGCCTTTTCTTTCAACAATTTCAACTTCCCTGTCCATTACCGCAAGACTTTTTAGATCTTCTATAACTATGTTTCTTTCCATCAAGATCACCATTTGAATGTTCTCAGAAATGTTATTATTTTAATAAAGTTTTTGTAATTTTTAATTACAAACAGTAATAATTTTTTAAAATATGTAAAAATCAAAAATATTATTCATCTAATTTTTATATACAAAATCAATGGTAAATATGGTAAAAAAATATATATAATGGTTTTTCTTATCTTAAATATGTCGGACAGAATATAAAATAAGGTGTTTAAAATGTCTGATAATGAAAATATTATGAATTCAGTGAGAATTACGATCAGGATTACCGGTGAAGCTTATTCAAAGCTGGAAGAGCTTTTAAAATCTGGTGAATATAAAAATTTATCCGAAATTATTAGAACTGCAATCCAGGAATTTTTAAAATCAAAATTTTCACCTCCAAATATATCAAAGATTCCTGTGGATATACCTAAGGCAGTAATGGATAACATAGAAATATTGATTGAAAATGGTGATGCCGTAAACAAAGAAGACCTTATAAGAATGGCTGTAAGGGAATATGTGAATAGAAGGGTAAAGGAAATTGTTAGCAAGAGGGTAAAGGAAGGGAATGAAAATTGAAGATCTGATATATGATAGAAGCGAAAATTTTTCACAATTGGATAGAAGTGATTTTTGTGTAGTAGGGATTGGTGGTGCAGGTACAAATACAATCAACAGGATATATAACATAGCAAGGAATAAATTTTATACAATAGCAATAAACACCGATATGAACCATTTGTCCCAAATAAATGCAGACAAAAAAATACTATTGAACATACCAAAGGGGTACGGTACAGGAGGAGATCCATCACTCGGCCAGATTGCTGCATACCGTGCAAGGGATGAGATTTTTAAATTCCTTAAGGGATTCAATACAATTTTTATTATATCGGGCTTTGGTGGCGGTACTGGAACGGGTGCAACCCAGGAAATAACAAAGATTTCTCTGGATACGGGTGCACTTGTAATAAACATTGTTACTCTACCCTTCAAGGCTGAGGGTTCAAGGTATAGGAAAGCACTTGATGGCCTGAAGGAATTAACCAGGATAGCAAAAACGCTTATACTCCTTGACAACAATAAACTCCTTGAAAATGCACCTAGATATTTACCGGTTGAAAAGGCATTCAGGGTAATGGATCAGCTCATTTTTATGGTTGTGTTCTCTTTCCAGGAAATGTTATTATCATCTTCAAACCTTCACATTAGTTATTCAGAAGTAAAGAATTTCTTTGCTAAGGGTAAGCTTTCAACAATATTTTATAATGAAGGATCTATAGACAATATTGATTATCTCATCAAGAATATGGTAGAATCATCCCTTGCTGATGTTAATATTTCATCATCCACAAGGGCAATTGTTTTTGTTATCTCTGGCGAAGAGCTAGATCTTGATATTTTAATGAGAAAGATTGTAGGGGGTATTTCATCCCAGCTTGCATACAATGAAAATATAACGCCAGGATATGTTGTTGATAAAAGCCTTGGCAATAATATCAGAATACTTATTCTTGTAACGAATGTTATAATACCTTCCATTGAGGAAAAACCGCTCGAAATCGAAAATAAAAAAATTGCAAAACACCAAAATTTTTATCCATAGAATAAATCATATCTTTAATGGATGTTGCTATAGTTGGTGGTGGTCCCTCAGGTCTTTATTTAGCTCAACTGCTGAAGGGTTTAGATGTAAAGGTTTTTGAAGAGCACAATTTTATAGGATATCCCACACACTGTACAGGCCTGGTAACAAAAGATGTATTGAAATATGTAAAAAAGGATGTTTTGCTTAACAAAATAAAAGGTGCACATATGCACATTATGGATAAAATAATTACTGTAGAAAAAAAGGATTATGCTGCTTATGTAATAGACAGGCCATTGTTTGACCATTTTTTTTATGATCAAGTTTCTGAAAAAGTGGAGTTGGGTGAAAGAGTGAGCGTATTAAAAAAAATTGGAAACAAATATATGATAAAAACAAAAAAAGAAAATGAATTCAGGATCATAGTAGGTGCAGATGGTTCCAGGAGCATCATAAGAAAACTTGTTTATGAAAAAAATATAAAAATGTTAAATGGAGTCCAGTATGCGATTAAGAATAAGGATTACCTGGGTGAATATGTTCACATATTCTTAGAAAGGAAATATAGTAATGGTTTTTTTTCCTGGGTTGTGCCGAGGGAGGATGATGTTCTTGTTGGTCTTGCTACATACGACAATATGCCCATGCAAAGAATAAAATCACTCATAAGGAAAATTGCGCCAGATGCTCCTATTATGGATAAAATTGCAGGTCAAATTCCTGTGGGCATATTACACAAGCATGAAAATGATAACGTTTTTCTCACGGGAGATGCCGCTCTCTTTATAAAAGCAACTTCAGGTGGTGGTCTTTATTACGGCCTAAGGGGTACTGAAATACTTGCAAAAAGCATAATGGAAAATAGCTCCTATGAAAAAAATTTAAAGGGAATGCTTGAGGAATTGAAAAAGGATTATTATATTCATAGGTTGTTTTCAAAATTGGATGATAAGGGCATGTTAAAGATGATTTCAGTGATAAAAAACGATTCTTTGATTGAAATAATAAATGAATACGGTGATATTGATAGGCCCTTTATTCTGTCAAGAAAATTGCTTTTAAGAAGGGAATTAATACCCCTGTACCCATTATTATTTTCAGCATTTTTCAAATCTGTGCTTTCATGATAACATTAATAAATAATCTCATATTGCTTTTAAAAAATGAAAAATAATATTGTTTTATTGGCACTTTTCATTGCGATTGCAACAGTTTCAATGAGGGCTGTTAACAACATGATTGTTACAACTGTACCCCTCTTTGGGAAATACATCTTAGGTTTTTCAAACGGTGAAATAGGCATTCTAACATCATTGTCGTTTATTTTCACTTTCATTTCCACAAGCATAATAAATCCTAGGCTAAGGTCTAATGTGAGAAAATTATCTTTTATTTCTGCATCATTTTTAATAATTTTGTTATTAATACTATTTTTTTATTCAAACTTCATTACCATATGGTTTTTTTCTGTTCTGGCAGGTTTTTCATATGGTCTTATAACACCCAACATAATTACATCCGCATCGCTCATAGATGAAAGAAAATTGGCTGAGAGAATACTCGCCATATATTCGCTCTCATTAAGCCTAAGCTTAATTCTAGGTCCATCGCTTGAAACATTTCTTCTTGATTATTTTAATTATAGGTATATTTTCATACTTTTTGTACCTATAGCTTTTCCTTTATTCATAATTTCCTTTAAATTGAAATTTCCGAATGAGAAAAGGGAAAAATTCAGTTTTAAAGAAATAAATAAGAAGGCACTTTTTGCATCTGTATTAAATGTTACCATATACAATATACCATTCTCAATAATAACCGTTTTTGCCGCGATATATTCCATTGATGTTTATCATGTTTCAAGCACCCTAGCATATTCCATTTACATACCTTTCTTTACAGTATCTTTCCTGACAAGGTTTTTTATGGCTATAAGGCCATTTAGGGATTTGAGAACACCTATCACTATTTCTGCAATGTTAACCGCATCAGGCGTTATGCTTCTCGCATATCCTTTAAATTTTTTTGCAGTAATAATTGCCATGGCCTTGCTCGGAATACCTCATGGTGCCATTTTTCCTATGTCAACAATAATAATTTCACGCGGTACAGATGTAAGTGAAAGAAATGCTGTAAATTCATATTTTGTTGCATTCGGTAACATTATAGTGATCATTGTTCCTCCCATTTTTGGTTTCCTCGTTCAATACCTTGGTTACAGAATATTGATTGCATCCCTTGTCCTTCCCGTTTTATTATTCTTTTTTTTGATTTACAGAAAATATTTTAAAGAAAGTTTTATGAAAATTTAAATATTACCATATCCTTTTATTTTCTCAATGAAAGGCATATTTGGAAATATTTTGGAAATAGATCTTTCAGCAGGTAAATCAAATGAAAAGGAATTAGATGAGGATGTTTACAAAGATTTCCTTGGTGGTTACGGTCTTGGTGTATGGTACATCTATAAAAATTTAAAGTCAGGTATAGATCCGCTTGGGCCAGAAAATATCATTGGATTTATACCAGGCCTCTTTAACGGTGTTAATGTTCCAATGGCAGGGAGGTCCATGGCGTCATCCAAATCACCCCTTACTGGCACCTGGGGTGATTCAAACGTGGGTGGTTTTATAGGTCCAGAACTTAAAAGAACTGGGCATGATGGTATATTCATAAAAGGTACATCAAAAGAACCTATTTACATATACATTGAAAAAAATGTTGAAATTTTAGATGCAAAAGATTTGTGGGGTAAAAATGCGCTCGAGACTGAAAACGAACTAAGGGCAAAATATCCAGGCTCTCAGGTTTTATCCATTGGAAAGCCCGGTGAAAATTTATCACTCATATCAGCAATAATTAACGATAGGGGCAGGGCACTGGGCAGATCCGGAATTGGTGCAGTAATGGGCTCAAAAAAGTTGAAGGCAATTGTTGTTAAAGGTACAAAAAATGTAGAAATCCATGATAAGCAAAGGCTGAGGGAAATTTCAAATAAAATGCTTGAAAAAATGAACCCTTCTAAAAACAGGGCAGCCACCTGGTGGCATAAATATGGAACCATAGGCGGAAATGAACAGTCTCACATTTCTGGGGACACACCCATAAAAAATTGGAAGGGAATAGGAATAAGAGATTTTGGTATTGAAAAAGTAAGGGCAATAAGCGGTGAAACAGTAATAAAGGATAATGTTAGAAGTTATGGATGTGCTCAGTGTCCTGTAGCATGCGGTGCTATAATAAGAAGGGAAACGAGGTTTGGCCTGGTTGAAGGGCACAGGCTTGAATATGAAGGTGGTGGTATGCTTGGTGGTCTTCTACTCAATGGTGACCTAGATTCTATAATATACGGTTTTGAGCTTGCAAACAGGTATGGTTATGATGTCATTTCCCTAGGTGAAGTTATTGCATTTTCAATGGAACTTTATGAAATGGGCAAAATAAAAAAAGATGATCTTGGTTTTGAATTGAACTGGGGTAATGGTGATTCAGTCATAAAAATGATTGAATTTCTTCATAAAAATGATGGAATTGCAAGGATCCTTAATCAGGGTGTTATGAGTGCTGCTAGATTTTTTAATGTTAATGAAGAAATTGCCATCCATGTCCATGGCCAGGAGTTGCCAGCACATGACCCAAAATATTTGCCAAGCCTAGCAACAACATATGTTTCCGACCCAACCCCAGGAAGGCACACGGCAGGTGGAATAGGATTTTCGGAAGGTGGGAAAATAACACCTATTTTTCCCATCGGTGTTGAATTTGAAAAAATTGAAAAATATTCCTACAGCGGAAAGGGTAATGCTCATGCGATAATAAGCAATCAAACACAGGTTCAGAATTCACTAGGCTTTTGTATATTCTCAGATTCATTTTCACCTCTGCCTTATGCCGAATTGATTAATGCACTTACGGGTTGGGAAATAACTAACAATGATCTTCTCAGGACTGGTGAAAGGATTCAGAATTTGAGGCATCTGTTCAACATAAGAGAAGGGATAAAACCAAAAGATTTTTCTTTACCAAAAAGGGCACAGGGTATTCCACCACACGAGGAAGGTCCCTTAAAAGGCATAACTATTGATGTTGATAGTCTTGTTAAGGATTATTACAATGCTATGGAATGGGATATGAATACAGGAATGCCTAGCAATAAAAAGATAAAGGAACTAGGATTGGAAGAATTTATCAGATGAAATATTTCTTTTGAAAAAATTTTTCAATATTAAAGAAAAAGTAAATAATGATCTAAATAAGAAAAACTTATTAGATATTATTCAATCACTAATTGGTGAGATAGTGATTTTGAAGGAAGATTACCAGCTCATAAGAAACCTTGCAAGAAATTTTGGGGAAAAGTACATTGCCCCTTTAAACAAGGTAATTGAGGAGAAAACAATACCCAGGAGCCTTTATGATGAACTTGGTAAGATAGGATTTACTGGTGTAATAATACCTCAGGAATACGGTGGTTCAGGTTTTGATACGCTTAGCTATGTCATCATACTTGAGGAACTCGCGCGTGTTTCTCCATCCGTATCTGTTGCAATGGATGTTCAAAACGGTCTTGTTGAATATCCAATCTTTACATGGGGGTCTGAGGAGCTGAAGAGAAAATATCTACCAAAGCTATGCACTGGCGAATACATTGGTGGATATGCTCTCACTGAGCCCCAAGCTGGATCTGATGCCGCAAATGTACAGCTCAAGGCTGAAAAATATGGTGATGAATACATATTGAACGGGAGCAAATTTTTCATTACAAATGCAAACCATGCAAGCGTTTTTGTTGTCTTTGCAAGAACATCAGTAGAAAAGAAAAGGCATGAAGGCATTACAGCCTTTGTTGTTGAAAGGAATATTGATGGATTTAAAATTGGTGAAGATTACAAGAAACTTGGTGTGAGGGGTTCAAGCACCGCTGAACTAGTTTTTGAAAATGTCAGGGTTCCAGAATCCAGCATGCTAGGGGAAATGGGCAAAGGCTTTTACATTGCTATGAACACACTTAACATGGGGAGGATTGGTATTGGTGCCCAGGCACTGGGCATTGCACAAGCATCTGTCGAAAAATCAATTGAATACATGAAACAGCGCGAGGCCTTTGGCAAAAAAATTGCTGAATTTCAGGGTCTTCAGTTTTCAATTGCTGAAATCGTAACACAGCTAGAGGCTGCAAGATTGCTCGTTTATGATGCTGCGATGCGTGCAGATAATCACCTTCCATTAATTAAAGAAGCCAGTATGGCAAAGTATTATTCTAGCAAGGTGGCAATGGATGCCTCTAGATTTGCCGTGCAGGTCTACGGTGGATATGGATTCATAGAGGATTTCGATGTTGAAAGGTATTACAGAGATGCAAAAATAACTGAAATATATGAAGGAACTTCTGAAATTCAAAAGCTGGTAATCGCTAGAGAATTAATAAAGTGATTAATATGAGAAAAATAAGGATATTAATAGCTAAGCCAGGTCTTGATGGCCATGACAGGGGTGCAAAGGTACTTGCACGATCCCTTATGGATGAGGGATTTGAGGTCATATATACAGGTATACATCAGACGGCTGAGGATATTGTAAGAACAGCCATTGAAGAGGATGTTGACGTTATTGGCCTAAGCATACTTTCAGGTGCACATATGTACCATTTCAGAAGGGTACTCGAATTGATGAAGGAGAATAATCTTTCCGATGTGCTTCTCATAGGTGGTGGTATAGTCCCTGAAGAAGACAAAAATATGCTCATTAAAATGGGCGTAGATGCGATATTCAACCCTGGAACAAGCATAAGTGAAATTTCATCCTTCATCAGGAATAACCTCAGGCGAAAGGTATGATTGATAAAAATTCTTTCAATGACAAGAGGGAACTTGCAAGGATGATGAGCAGGATAGAGAACGGTGATGAAAGAGTATCATCTGAGGTTCTCAAATACTTAAAGGGTGCAAGGGTTATTGGGATAACGGGTGTTCCAGGTAGCGGAAAATCCACACTCATAACAAAAATATCCGCAAAAATGCTTCAATCTGGTCATAGGGTTGGCATACTAGGCATAGATCCTAGCAGCCCTTTTTCAGGTGGTGCTGTGCTCGGTGACAGGGTAAGAATGAAGGAGCTCAATAAATTTGAGAATGTTTTCATCAGAAGCATATCAACAAGGGGGAAAATAGGTGGCCTGAGCTATTATACAACAGATCTGGTAAATGTTCTCGATGCTGCTGGTTATGATACAATATTCATTGAAACGGTTGGAACAGGTCAGGATGAGATTGATGTTTTTAACATTGTTCATACTGTTATGGTTTTACAGGTTCCAACGCTTGGAGATGAGGTTCAGGTAATTAAGGCAGGTCAGCTGGAAATAGGTGACATTTATGTTGTGAACAAGGCGGATCAGGGTCCGGCTGATGAAAAAATTAAGGAACTTGAGTTAATACTTAAAAAAAGGGAAAATGGCTGGCAGCCAAAAATAATCAAGAGCGTTGCGGTCAGAAACATTGGGATAGATGAAATAATAGAAGCAATCGATGAGCACTGGCTTTTCGTTAAATCGCACGGTATAATAGAAAAAAAGATGAGCACAAGAATTAAATATATGTTAAAACAACATGCTCTTGAGAAGCTTGACAAAATTATGGAATCTGAGGTAATAGATTCATATGCGATGGATGTACTGAATGGTAAAAACATGGTAGATGTTGTAAAAGAAATAATTATGAAGGTAGGTGTTGAATATGGAAAAGGAGGAAGCGTATAAGGAAAAATTGAAAGAATGGGAAAAAATATTTAAGAAAAGCATAGAAACAATGCCGGAAAGGGGTGAATTTTCAACACTTTCAGGCATAAAGTTAAAAACGTTTTATTCACCCCTTAATCTTGATAATTACGATTACCTTAAAAGCCTAGGCAATCCTGGACAATACCCATACACGAGGGGCATACATCCAACAATGTACAGATCCAGGCTCTGGACTTTCAGGGAATTCTCAGGCTTTGGTGATGCAATTGAAACAAACAGGAGGTTGAAATATCTCATTGAGCATGGTGAAACAGGTTTGAGCATTGCTTTTGATTATCCAACGCTCCTAGGCCTTGATGCCGATGACCCCCTCACAAAGGGCGAGTTCGGGAAGGCAGGCGTGGCAATAAATACGCTTGAAGACATGCAATTAATGTTCCAGGGCATTTCATTGAGAGATATTTCAACATCAATGACAATAAACGGACCAGCAGCAGTTGTATGGGGCCTATACATTCTAGCAGGAGAATCTCAGGGTGTGCAAAGATGCGATTTAAGGGGTACAATACAGAATGACATTCTAAAAGAATATATGGCCCAGAAATCCTTCATTTTTCCTCCTGAACCTTCATTAAAGCTTGTCATAGATACCATAGAATTTGGTTCAAAGGAGCTTCCACAGTGGAATCCAATAAGCATAAGCGGTTACCATATCAGGGAGGCAGGTGCTAATGCAGTGCAAGAACTTGCATTCACACTAGCTAATGGCCTTACATATGTTGAAAAATCCGTAGAACGTGGCCTTGATGTTGACGATTTTGCACCAAGGCTCAGTTTCTTTTTTGATGCACATATTGATTTCTTTGAAGAAATTGCAAAGTTCAGGGCAGCAAGGCGTATCTGGGCAAAAGAGATGAAAAGGAGATTTAATCCTAAAAAGGAAAGATCGCTGTGGCTCAGGTTTCATACACAGACTGCAGGAGTGAGTCTGACAGCGCAACAGCCAGAAAATAACATTATTAGGACAGCAATAGAGGCTATGGCGGCAGTACTAGGCGGAACACAGAGCCTTCACACAAATAGTATGGATGAAGCATGGGCTCTGCCAACTGAAAAGGCAGTTATGATTGCGCTCAGAACACAACAAATTATTGCTGAAGAGTCCGGGATACCGAATGTTGTTGACCCTCTCGGAGGAAGCTATTACATTGAATGGCTAACAGACAAAATGGAAGAAGAAGTGTATAAATATTTTGATAGGATTGATGAGCTTGGTGGAGTAATAAAGGGTGTCAGATCTGGATTTTTCCAGAGGGAAATTGCAGAATCAGCTTATAAATTCCAGAAGGATTTAGAAGATGGAAATAGAACGCTTGTGGGTGTTAATAAGTACAAAATAGATGAGAAGCTTGAAATACCAATATTGAAAATACCTGACGAGCTTGAGGAAAGGCATTTGCAGAGGCTAAAGAATTATAAAATGAACAGGGACATGGCAAGGGTAGAAAAAGCACTAAAAGAAATGCAGAAAAATGCAGATGAAAAGAACCTTATGCCATACATAATTGAATCCATAAGGGTAAATGCTACGCTGGGTGAGATTGTAAAGGCCCTTAAGGATGTCTGGGGTGAATATATAGAACCGGTGATCTACTGAATGAAGATTGGAAAGGGACTTGTTGAAATATACACGGGCAATGGCAAGGGAAAGACCACGGCCGCAATTGGACTTGCAGTAAGGGCTGCAGGTTATGGCTTAAGGGTATACATAATCCACTTTATGAAATCAAAAAAGTACGGTGAAACAAAATCTCTCAAAAGGCTTGAAAACATTAAAGAAATATATCTGGGAAAGCCGTACTTTATTACAAAGGATCCAAGCATAAAAGAGAAATTCAAGGATGTGGTAGTGTTTGAACCCGGTCATCCACCAGATGATTATAAAAAATTAATTGATGCGGGCATTAAAAAAGTGAAGAGAATAATGCTTTCAGGGGAATATGATATAGTGATCCTTGATGAAATAATTACTGCTAATTATTTTGAACTTGTTTCAATCAATGACATTATTTCTTTAATAAATGATAAGCCACAGAATCTGGAACTTGTGCTTACGGGGAGATATGCATCAAAAGAATTGATAGAAATGGCGGATCTTGTAACTGAAATGCAAGAGATAAAACACCCTTATCAAAAAGGGATCGAAGCCAGGAAAGGTATCGATTATTGAGATACAAAATATTAAAATATTATTTCAGCCATGGCTTAAACAGGTGATTATTATGAGAAAGATGACTGAAAAGAATCTTAGTGATGCCTTTGCGGGTGAAAGCCAGGCACATATGAGATATCTAATTTTTGGCGATGTTGCTGAAAAGGCAGGTTTTAAAAATGTTGCAAGGTTGTTCAGGGCTATTTCATTTGCCGAGCAAGTACACGCTACGAACCATTACAAGAATCTCGGTATGGTAAAGGATACTGAAAATAATTTGCAGGTAGCCATTGATGGTGAAACTTACGAAGTTGAAGAGATGTATCCTGTTTTCAATGAGGTGGCAAAATTTCAGGGCGAGAAGGGTGCTGAGATGTCAACGCACTATGCATTAGAGGCTGAAAAAATACATGCGGAGCTATATAAACAGGCAAAGGAAAGCGTAAAACAGAAGAAGGATATTGATATCGGTGATATTTACATATGTACTGTTTGTGGATATACGGCGATAGGTAAGGTACCTGAAAAGTGCCCAGTGTGTGGCGCACCATCTTCAGCGTTCAAGAGGTTCTAAACATGGGAAAGAAAGGAAGGGAAATTGTTGAAATCAATGTTGGTGAACTTATAAACGACCTGAACAGGGCGTATGCGGATCAGTGGCTTGGCATATATATGTTCTGGTACGCGTCTAAAAATATCAAGGGGCAGGGGAAAAGTTTTGCAAAGGAAACGTTTGAAAAGATTGCAATTAATGGTATGGCACACGCTGAAAAAATATCGTTCAGGATAAGAACACTCGGGGGCATTCCAATTTTCAATACGTCTGAGATGGTCAGGCTTGGCAATTGCAAGTACCCTGACTCATTGAACCTTTCTAGCCTTGAGGAAATAGTTCAGACACTGCTCAATTACAAACGGTGCCTGATTGAAGTTTACAGCAGGGTAATAAAGAAAACACATGGAAAGGATTTTGTCACATATGCAATAATGGAGGAGTTGATTAAGGAAGAGGTGGAGGAAGAGGAGGAACTTGAATCTTTACTCTAAGAGGTGATATGAAATGAAAAAATTTGGTGAAGTAATATATACGGCGGAAAAAGAGGGGAAGGAGAAACACGTGCCAACTATCGAGGCACCAAAGAAAGTGAAGGCTGGACAATGGTTTACCGTAACAGTGACCGTTGGTAAGGAAGTACCACACCCAAATCTTGTCGAACACCATATTAAATGGATACAGGTATATGCACAGGTAGAAGGAAGGGCATATAATCCCGTCCATGTTGCAACGTTTGATTTTGGCCCTACATTTGCTGACCCAAGCGTAACATTCAAGATGAAACTGGATAAGAATGCAACAATATTCGCCCTTGGATACTGCAATGTTCATGGTGTCTGGGAAAATTCTGTGGACATAGAGATTGAATAAACTTTTCCCTCTTTTTTGATTTTTATGAAACTAAGTGAATTGATAGGTATTGCAATAAAAAGTGAGGAGGATTCATACAATTTTTATATGGACGCTTTAAAAATTGCCAAGTATCCTAACGTAATTGAAGTTCTTGAGATGCTAGCAAAGGAGGAACTCTCACATAAACAGCTCCTGGAAAGCATGAAAAGAGGAAAGGAAATAAAAACGCAGGAGTTCATGGATCTAAAATTGAGCGATCATTTACCTTTAAAAGATAAAATAGATGAGAATTCAACTCTGCAGGATGTACTTAAGGTGGCAATGTCCAGAGAAAAGAAGGAGTACAATTTTTATTCAGAGTTAATGAAAAAAACAACGGATGAAGGCATTATTAAAACGCTTAGATTCATTGCAAATCAGGAACTGAACCATAAAGCAAAACTTGAAAACATCTATGATGAATTATTTTACAAGGAATTTTAAATATGTTAAGGGAAATAACGATCAGGAGAAGTGCTAGAGCATTTTCTAACAGGGAAATAGATGAGGATATAATTAATGAAATACTCGAAGCAGGGAGATGGGCACCTTCCTGCTACAATAACCAGCCTTGGCACTTTATTGTATTGAATGGGGATGAAACTGAAAAAATACATGGCGCATTGAATAAGGGTAATTATTGGGCAAAAAAAGCACCATTGGTTATTGCCGTTGTTGCAAAAAGAGAAAATGATTGCATAAGCGACGGAAGGGAATATTTCCTTTTTGATTCAGGTCTTGCTGTTGAAAACATGCTTCTTGAGAGCTATCATCAAGGTCTTGTTGCCCATTCGATTCTTGGTTTTAATGAAAGCATGGTAAAAGATGCTCTCAATATACCAGGTGATTTCAGGGTTCTGGTGCTTGTGATAATAGGATATGAGGGTGACCTAAACGAGCTTGATGAATATTCAAGACAGAAGGAATTAGCGCCAAGGAATAGAAAAAAATTGACAGAAATAATACACAGGGGTGGTTGGTAATGTTAAATGAAAATGATGATGTGAGTTTTATAGACGATGTTCTGCCCGAGCACAAGGGCAAGTGGATAGTTCTTTATTTCTATCCTAAGGATTTCACGTCCGGATGCACAAGGGAGGCCTGCTCATTCAGGGATAATTATGATAAAATAAAAAATGAGGGCTTTGATGTTATTGGTGTTAGTGTTGATTCTGTAGAATCGCATAAAAAATTCAAGGAAAAATACAGTCTTCCGTTCTATCTGCACAGTGATTCAACTAAAGAGCTTGTGAAAAAATTCGGTGTTGAAAACATGGGCAAGGCAAGAAGAACAACTTTCATAATTAGTCCGGATAGAAAAATAAAAAGGGCCTGGGGAAGGGTAAAAGTAGATAACCATGTTGAGGAAATATTAAATGCTATAAAGGAGGTAAAAAAATGAGCGTAAAATATCAATGCACTGTTTGTGGGTATATATACGATCCAGATCAGGGTGATTCAACAAGGAATATACCGCCAGGAACTGAATTCTCAGATCTGCCAGAGGACTGGACTTGCCCCGTATGCGGTGCTCCAAAGGATATGTTTGAAAAGGCGTGAACAAAAATGAAAATTAATGATCTAGCGGTAAGGATAGGTGGCCAGGCAGGGGATGGGTCCCTTGCCACAGGTGAATTGCTTTCTAAATTCTTCAGGAGGAATGGCTTTTTCGTTTCAACGGACAAGGATTTTCCATCCAGGATAAGGGGCGGGCATACCAGCTATGCAATAAGGGGTGCACAGAAGGAAATATTTTCCATAGGCGATCACATAGATGTTCTTCTTGCATTTGATGAAGATTCTGTTTCACTGCACCTAGATGAAATAGAAACTGGAGGCCTTTTAATATACGATAACAGTAAGAAGGACATGGACATAGAGAGGAAGGATATAAGGATGTACAAAATGCCCCTTGCCAATATTGCTAAAGATCAGATTGGCCTTGAACTGATAAAAAATACAATGGCTTTAGGAGTACTGGCATATCTTTTCAATTTCAATGAATCTCTCATGAGGGAAACAATAAGGGATTCATACAGGACAAAGAGTGAAAAAATCATAGAGGAGAACATAAAAGCATTTGAGGTAGGCCTTGACCATGCTAAAAATTTTCAGAAGATGGACAATTACAGGATTGAAAAACTCGATAATAGAGGTGAAACACTTCTTCTAATGGGTAACGAGGCCATTGGTCTTGGTGCAATGGCTGCGGGATGCAAATTTATAGCAGCATATCCCATAACACCCGCCAGTGATGTTCTTGAATTTCTATCAAAATACTTGCCAGAGAGAGGAGGCGTTGCTATTCAGGCAGAGTCAGAGATAGCAGCCATAAACATGGCTATTGGTGCTGGGTATGCGGGTATGAGGTCCATGGCAGTTACATCTGGCCCAGGTTTTGATCTTAAAACGGAAGCCCTTGGCCTGGCAAGCATGGTAGAACAGCCTGTTGTTGTTCTTGATGCCATGAGGGCTGGACCAAGCACAGGCATGGCTACAAAAACGGAACAGTCAGATCTATTCCATGCCATATATGGTGGCCATGGAGAAAAGCCCAGGATTGTAATCGCTCCTGGAAATGTGGAAGAAGCATTCTATTTTACGTTCCATGCATTCAACCTTGCTGAAAAGTACCAGGTGCCAGTGATCATATTGAGCGATGAGCTCATATCATGGAACAAGCAGGTGGTGAAGAAATTCAATCTTGATGACCTTAAAATAGAAAGGGGAAAGATTCTCCTGAACATTGAATCCAGTGATAGAGAATTTAAGAGGTATGAATTCACAGAAGATGGCATATCATTCAGGCCTATTCCAGGCGTGAAAAACGGAATACATCTGGAAACGGGTGACGAGCATGACGAATACGGCCATATCATGGAAAGGATACCCATAAGAAATAAGATGATGGAAAAGAGGATGAAGAGGATGGAAATTATGAAGAAAGATCTCTTCCCCGCCATAGTTGAAGGGTCAGGGAACATTGCCATAGTTGGTATGGGTTCGACTCATGGGCCAATTCTAGAGGCAATTGAACAGCTCACAGAAAAAAATGTAAAGATCAAATACATCAGGATCAGGACACTCAGCCCGTTCCTCGATGATTTAAAGGAGCATCTAAAGGATGTGGATATGGCATTTTTTGTTGAGCAGAATTATACGGGTCAGCTGGAAAACCTTGTCAGGCTGAACACAGGATTCAGGAACACATACGGCATAAGAAAATACGATGGAAGATCATTCAAACCTAGGATGATTTCTTCCAGGATACTGGAGGTGCTTGGAAAATGATTGATGTGAAACTTTACGATAAGGAAACGCCCACATGGTGTCCGGGGTGTGGTGATTACGGTGTTCTCACAGCACTTAAAAGGGCAGCAGCGAATCTTGAACTCGATCCATCAAGAACTGTTGTGGTTACTGGCATTGGATGCTCTAGCAAGATAAACAGCTATTTCTATTCATATGGATTGCACACATTACATGGCAGGGCAGCAGCAGTAGCGGAAGGCATTAAGCTAGCAAACCCTGAGCTTGAGGTGATCGTAGCCGGTGGCGATGGTGATGCTTATGCAATAGGCACTGAGCATTTCGTGCATCTTGCAAGAAGGAACCTTGATATTGCATACATAGTGATGGACAACCAGATCTACGGTCTTACAAAGGGTCAGGTATCGCCAACAAGTGATGAGGGTTTTGTCACAATTACAACACCTTACGGTTCCCCAGAAAAGCCTGTTAACGGTCCTTTGCTTGCACTTTCTGCTGGTGCCACATATGTTGCAAGGGGATTTTCAGGTGATATAGTACAGCTTGCAAAACTCATTGAAGAAGGAATAAAGCACAAGGGCTTTGCATTAATAGACGTTCTCAGCCCATGCGTAACATGGAACAAGGTGAACACATACGACTGGTACAAGCAGCATACCTATCAGCTTAAGGATCATGATCCGGCAAACAGGGCAAAGGCCTTTGAAATTCTATCCGATGAAGAGCATCTGGCACTTGGTATAATATATAAAAAAGAGGAGAAGATATACGAGGAAAAGCTGCCCAGGAAATTTGTAGCAAATCCATTCCAGCCATTGCAGGTGGATAAATCCATAGAGAACATTTATGAGGAGTTTCTATGAGCTTGATAATTGGTGGCCATATGTCCATTGGAGGCGGTTTCAGTGATGTACCTGCAAGGGCAAGAAGCATTGGCCTTGATGCAATGCAGGTATTTACGAAAAACCAGAGGCAGTGGATATCCAAACCACTGAATATGGATGATGTCCACCATTACATAGATAATATGAAAAAATATGGTATCAGGATTACCGTAGCTCATGCATCGTACCTTGTAAATTTAGCAGCTCCCGAGCAGGATAAGTTTCAGAAATCCGTTGAATCAATGGTCCATGAGCTGCAGAGGTGTGATACTTTGCAAATACCTTACCTGATCTTCCATCCTGGCGCACATATGGGCGAGGGTGAGAAGGCTGGTCTGAAAAGAGTAGTGGAAGGCCTTGATCTGATCATAGAGAAAATGGAGGGCATAAATGCAAAAATAACCATTGAAACCACTGCCGGTCAGGGAACCAACTTGGGCTATAAGTTCGAGCAGATCGCTTCCATAATGGACAATATTTCGGATAGGTCAAAGGTGAAGGTGTGCATGGATACATGCCACATATTTGCTGCTGGATATGAGCTAAGAAGCAAGGAAGGGTATGAAAAAACAATGGAAGAATTTTCAAGAACCATAGGTTTTGAAAATCTCGTTGCTGTGCACCTGAACGATTCTGAAAAGGCTTTAGGGAGCAGGGTGGACAGGCACGCACAGATCGGGTACGGATATATTGGCAAAGAGGGGTTCAGGAATTTGTTAAACGATAAAAGGTTCCAGAACGTGCCTTTAATACTTGAAACACCCGGAGGAGAGGCCCTTTACCCGCAAGATTTAAAAATGATTGAATCTATATTAAAAGGTGGTTGATATGAAAATAAAGGAAGGCGTATACTGGGTTGGTGTAAAAGATCCAAAGCTGAGAATATTTGACGTGATTATGCAGGCAGAGTATGGTACAACATACAATAGCTATCTTGTAATTGGAAGTGAAAAAATTGCACTTATTGATACAGTGAAGGAATCATTCAAGGATGAATTCTTTAAGAAAATTGAGGAGATCGTTCCCATTGAAAAGATTGATTATGTAATCATTAACCACACAGAACCTGACCATTCTGGTGCCCTTTCATATCTGCTTGAGAAAACTAACGCAAAAGTGATTGCTTCAAAAAATGCATCAATGTTCCTCAAGGAAATATTGCACAGGGACGTTAACCCCATGCTTGTTGGTGATAATGATAAAATATCCCTGGGCAATAAAACACTCGAGTTTATTTCTGCACCTTTTCTTCACTGGCCAGATACAATGATTACTTACCTTCCAGAAGATAAGATCCTGTTCCCGTGCGATTTCCTCGGGTGCCATTACTGTGATGAGAAGATATTCAACGATGAAACCTTGGATTTCTCATTTGCATTTGAGCATTATTTCATGACAATAATGAGGCCTTTCAAGGATTATGCGCTTCAGGCAATTAAGAAGCTCGAGTCTAAAGAAATAGATATAATTGCACCAAGCCATGGTCCAATACTGAGGAAGGATCCATGGTATTATATTAACAAATATAAGGAATGGTCAACGCCAAAACCAAAGAACGGAAAGAGTGCTGTGATATTCTTCGCATCACCCTATGGAAGTACTGGAAAGCTAGGCCAGGCCATAGCCGAAGGTC
>JBMFTB010000008.1:0-35683 GCA_049967255.1 Thermoplasmata archaeon | reverse complement strand
TTTTCGGGTGAGGGAAGTCCGTGTATCTCCTCCCTGAAGGTCGGAGTTTTACTGCTTCCCTCAAACTCCTAACTTTTTTATAAAGATGGATGGTTTTCCAGGAATTGCCATACTTTTCTTTTTTCCAGGGTCTTCATGACTGTCAATTTCTATTTCGGCACCCGTTTCCTTCTCAAGGTAATCTATTGAATTTTTTAATGTTTCACTTTCATTTATGGTATAGCTATTGAAAAGTCTCTGCGAAATTACTTGCTTCAGCATTGAAATCTCCTCCTTTGTTTTTGCATTCTTGAATGCAAGATTCTTGTCTTTTTTTGCCAGCTCAACAAGCTGCTTTGCTCGTTCATCAGCAGTATATATGTAAATCTTTTTTGGTTCTATTCCTGAAACATCTATGATATTTTTAATATCAGATAGAACGTTTTCAATATAATCCATTTTTTCAATAATTTGTGCGTTCACATCTCTTTTTTCTGGAAATTTTTCCAATGAAATAAACGTGTCATTGCCCATCAAATGCCAGTATTCTTCGCATGTGTGAGGGATAAACGGTGCCAAAGATTTTAGCCAATCCTGTAATATATTTTTCAATACCATTCTAGATCTTTCAGCACTTTCTCTTTTTTCATAATATTTTATATCATTGAGAAAATTATAAAAGAGTTCAATTATTGCATCCCTGAATCTGTATTTTTCCATAAGCTCTATTGCGCTGTTAAGCCTGTTCTGAAATTTATTAATAAGGTAAAGGTCCATTTCGTTCAATTCATCCAATTTTTGTGACTGGATTGATTCTTCTATTATCTGGTCAAATCTTTCAAGCTTTTTCTCCAGTGATTTCACCTCCGCTTCTCTCCAGTCAAGAACAGTATCATAATCAGCAGTCGATATTATGTATAGTCTGAACAGATCAGCAGAGTATTTTTCAGCAATCTTTGCAAGAGGTATAACATTCCCCTTCGATTTTGACATCTTTGCTCCTTCACTTATAAGCATGCCTAGGATCATCAACCCACCTGGCTGAAATCTTTCAGGAAATATTGCCGTATGATGGAACAAAAAGAAAATGAAATGATTGCTCGTGTGTGCGGTTGAAGATACCCTGAGATCATTTGGATACCAGTACTGGAAATTTTCCCTCAGATCCTTTTCAACACTGTTTCTTGATTCACCCCTGCCAAGGAAAACATAATCAAAGAATTTTTCATCAAGATCTTTTGGGTTAAGGCCTTTTTCCCTGATTATATGTATTATTGTGTAAAAAGCAGTATAAATAGTACTATCTGAGAGTGATTCTATTATCCAACCACTTTCGAATGGGAAGGGGGTTCCTAGACCTCTCCTCCTTACGCAAGGCCTTTCCCTGAGCCAGTCAGCAACATCATGAAATTTTTCTCTGTAGGATGCAGGATAAAAGTTCATCCTGTCAATAAGAGAATGTGTCCTCTGCTTCCATTCTGTGTTGGAATAATCAATGAACCATTGGCCCTTAACTATTGCTACTATTACCTTATTTCCTGACCTTGTAACCGCTTTTCTTGAAGTTTCGTAAAATTTGATAGCAAAACCATTTGTTATTGCCCATTCTTTTACCAGATCCTTTACATCCTTAACCATTTTTCCTGAGAATTGACCGCAGTTTTTTAGCATTACACCCTTGTAAAATTCTTCCTTGTAAAGAAGTTCTGTAGCTTCTTCGAGCCTTTTATCATTCTGGTTTTTTATTCCGAATTTTTCGCATACCTCTTTTGCAGGTATTTTTCCAAATTCTTCAATCCTTATTACTGGGATGGGCTCAATATTGGCATTTATGTCCTTGAGCGCAATGTAATCATATGGTGCATGGGCTGGGACAGATTTCACGAACCCTGTTGCATTGTCAGGGTCAACAAAGGCTGCAGGTAAAATAGGAATGTTCCTGTTACCTATTAACTCCGTGGCTGTTTTATTAAGAAAATAATCACCTTTATATTTTTCAATAATATTTACATTTTCCAACTGATAGCTCAGCTTTTCAGCTGCAAATGTGCTCACGTAATAAATCTCATTTCCATGCTTAATTTTTACATAATCTGCAGCTGGATTTACCCATATGTTTGTTACTCCGAAAATAGTTTCAGGCCTGAGTGTCCCAGCAAGTATGAATCCCTCTTCAAACCTGAATTTCATTGCAACGAATTCAACTATGCTTACTTTATCGGTATCACCATCCTTTATATCATCCTCACCTACAGGATTGCCATCAATTATGCTATACGTAATAGGATAATCGCCCTTCTTTAGATAGCCCATGTCATAAAGTTTTTTGTACTGCCATTCCACAAATTTATTGTAGTAGGGTTCGGCAGTGTTGAATTTTCTCCTCCAGTCTATTGAATATCCTATTGATTCAAAATCCTTCTGTATTTTATCAGCGAAATAGTAAGCAATATTTTCAGGTATTTCAAAACTTTTTAACAATTCTTCAACCCTTTGTTCATCATTTTCATAAAGGTGCAGATAATCTCTATAAAGATCTATTACATCCTTGTTACCATTTTTTATGCTGTCCGCTATGGTTAAAATTGGTGTACCTGTTACATGAAATGCCATTGGGAAAAGAACATTATATCCAGTCATTCTTTTGTACCTTGCTATTACGTCACCATAGGTGTAGGTTCTTCCATGTCCAACATGTAATGCACCGTTTGAATAGGGGTATGGTACAGTAATAAAGAATTTTTTTCCATCTATACTGGGCTCGAAAATATGATTTTCTTTCCAGAGTCTTTGCCATTTTTTCTCAATTTCTGAATTCATTTGCAATCTTTAATGAATATATGGATTAAATATTTTTTGAATGTGGAAATTCTAAATGAACATTGAAGCTTTATTATGAAAAGAATTTATACCACCTGTGTTATAACAAAAAATAATGGACAGGAAATTAAGAGCTATTAAATGGTTCTTTGAAACAATGTCTCAAAGTGATTATGAAAGACCGGTTTACGGTTCATATAAATTACTTCATCAGTGCAATCTAAGATGTCCATTCTGCAATGTTTGGAGCGATCCAATGAAACCGCTTGACACAAAAGATGTTTTTAAGGTCATTGATAGGCTTTCAGATTCCACAATAACAGTTCTTTCCCTGGAGGGAGGAGAACCCCTTCTGAGGAAAGATATACTTGAAATAATCAGGCATGCCCATGACAGATCGTTCTATCTGTTCATGACCACAAATGGAATTTTGCTGGACAAGGCACCTTTGAAAGAATTTTCCAAGTATCTAGATTTTCTGCACATATCCATAGATGAGGGGCATGGCAATCTTTTCTTACTGGATAAGCTAAAGGGATATGTGGACCAGGGCCTGAAAATAACAGTACAGACGGTGGTGACAAAGAACGATATTTCATCGCTCAGGGAAAAAGTAGAAAGGGTAAATGCTGCCGGTGCAAGAATTCTTATTATGCCCGCAGTTCATTTTGATAATACACCAGATCTGTCACCTGACAGAAAACTCATGCATGATGTTCTGGTGGATCTTAAAAAAGAATTTGATGGTGTTATAGTTACGAGCAACGCTTTTATCAAAGCACTTGAAAACCATTACACATGTAATTCTTTCAGTGTTTCAATAGATTCCAACGGTGATGTAATCTATCCATGTAGCGTTATAGGTAAACCCATAGGAAATTTACTGGAAAACGATCTTGAAACGTTGTTGAAAAGTGAAAAGGCCATAAGGGGAAGAAATGAGATGGCTGCTTGCAGGAGAGAATGCCTTTTATACCTTCATGCTGAAACTTCCAATTTCCATCAGATATCCAATCTGTTTGATTATGTTGGAGAAACCATAAAAGGTTATTTTCTTAGATAGCTGTTGTTTCTATTCTTTCTCTTCCTTTGCCTGGCTTTTTGCCCTTTTCTAATTTTACATTCCCTATTTCAGATGTATTCCTTACATGGGTTCCTGCACATTTTGTCTTTATAAATTTTGATTGCCAGTGCCTTATACCATTATCATCAATCCATATGTTAATGGGATTATTTTCAGAAATGAATTCGTTTACCTTAGTTTCAACGATTTTTATTTTTTCCAAATTTAGTGGTTCTTCTGTCAAATAATCAGTTCTGTCTTTAAATTCATCCACCATGCCAGATGAGTAAGGTTTTATATCCTTAAACTCCAATAGCATAAAATATTCAACTATATGTGATGCGGAATGGTTTCTCATGATCCTGTATCGTCTATCCCAATCTATTTCGCCTGAAACCTTTTCACCAATTTTGAAATTGCAATTTTCCAGAACATGAAAAATTGTATCATTTTCTTTTATTGTATCAATTACCCTTATCCCATTTAAATATCCTGTATCTCCTACCTGGCCCCCACCCCTTGGATAGAAAGCCGTTTTATCCAATTCAACTTTATTATCTTTTATTGATATAACAATAGCTTCAAAGGATCTCATGTAAGAATCCTTCCAGTACAATTTCTCAGTAATCATCATTCAAAAATAGTGAAGTATGATTTAAAATTTTTCAGTGCGGAGGGGGAGATTTGAACTCCCGAATCCCTTCGGAACGAGACCCTGAATCTCGCACCTTTGACCAGGCTCGGTAACCTCCGCTCATATCGCATCTAAACGATTTACAACTATTTTCAAAGTGATTTTAAAAGGTCGGATTTTGTAATAATACCCGTAATTTTACCCTTGTTTACCACCAGAAGTGCTTGGTATTGCTTTAAAAGATATGAAACTACCTTTATGGGTGTACTTTCAGATATCTGGGGGAATGGTTCCTCCATTACATCTAAAACAAACATTTTTTTCAGATCAGAAATTGCTTTACCATTTGCAATGTTCTGGCCTATTCTGCTATCGGTTATACTGCCAACTAAAACGCCATTATCTATAACAGGGAGTTGTGAAAAGCCATAATCCAGGAGTAATTTCATTACTTTTTCAAGGGTATCAGTAGTCTGGACTGATATGACATTTTTTGACATTATATCGTTTGCCTTTAATGTAGTTCCCTCAACCTTTGTTATTTCATTTTCTAGAATGGAAAAAATTTTTTTAACATTTTCATAGGTAGGATTCAGGTCTCCTCTTTCAAGTCTTGCAATATAGGACTGGCTGAGGCCCGTTAAATTTGCAAGTTCTTTTTGCGTTAGACCCGCTTTTTTCCTTAAATTTTTTATTTCCCGTACACTTGGTAACATCCTGTTCTACCCAATAAATAATGGTATTTAAACTTTGAACCCATCAATACATAAAATATATAAGAGAATTATTAATCTCATCCAGCATGGTTGATATATTTGATTATGAATCCCTTTTGAAAAGGGCAAGGGAGAATATTCCACCAATATTATATTCTGGTGAAAGGTTCCAGCTTCCCGAGGCTGAAATAACAATCGAAGGGAAGAATACAATATTCAGGAATTTTGGAGAATATTGCAAAAAGCTTGACAGGGATCCACAGCATCTTTCAAAATTCCTTTTCAGAGAACTTGGTACTGCAGGTACAATTCAGGGTGAAAGGCTCGTGTTCAAGGGTAAGGTTTCGCTATCTGATATAAAGGACAGAATTAACCAGTACATAAAAACATATGTATTGTGTTATGAATGTGGAAGTCCAGATACTGTACTTAAAAAAGAAGATAGAATTGAAATACTTGTTTGTAAAGCATGTGGAGCAATAAGACCTGTTACAGCTCATGTTGAAATAAAAGTACAGGAAGAAAAGATTGAGGAAGGCAAAATCTATGAGCTCGAAATTATGGATATAAGCAAAGACGGGGATGGCATTGCAAAAAAAGGGAATTACACAATATACGTACCCAAGGCAAAAAAAGGTCAGAAGATTAAGGTAAAGATTGAAAAAATAAAAAAGAATATGGCTTTTGGAAGCATTGCACAGTAGGTGAGTTAAAATGAAGGAACTATCAACATTAATAAGAAGAGAAGTAAACAGTCCATCACCCATAAGAGAAATAATGAAAATGGCTGAACCTAAGAACATTATTAATATGGGACTTAACCCTGATGAAGTAATATCCTTTGGCGGGGGCTGGGTGGACCATTATGCCCCTGATAAATTAATTGAAGCCTATAAATCAATAATATCTGATAAAATGCTTTTCCATAAATCAGGTGGTTATTCTCCTACTACAGGATATGAGGAAACAAAGGAAGCGCTTTCAATTTTTGAAAAATATCTGTTCAACGAAAATCTTGAAAACGGTAATATAATAGTGGGTGGAAGCAGTTCACAACTCACAATCGACCTTTTAAGAATTCTTCTAGATCCTGGAGATGCTATTGCTCTTGTTGATCCAACATATGCGAACTACTTTGGCCAGATAAAATTTGTATCTGACACTGTAAAGATAAAAAGTGTCAGATTCCTGGATAGGGATTGGAATTATTTAAAGAACAGTAAGGAAATACTTTCAGAAATAAATGAATTGTTTAAAGACAGAAAATTAAAGGCTATGCTTCTTGCTACACCCGACAATCCAACAAGCCAAATAATACAAAATGATTTTATTAAAGAAATATTAAAAATATCAAATGATACCGGAACTTATTTAATTTTCGATTATGCATATAAGACACAGTATTTCCAGGATATATATCCTGAGTATTTTTCTTATTCTCCTCTGAATTTTGAAAACATAATAACAATAAATTCCAATAGTAAATGGGGACGGGGCCTGGGCAGAAGGATGGGCTGGATTGAAGCTAACAGTGATATAATAAAATCTATGGAGAGAATGCAGCAAGTTTCAATACTCTGCCCCGATTCACTTCATCAGATGGCATTTTCTTTGTACATTAAAAATTCTTCAAGAAGGGAAATAAAAGAATATATAGACAATGTAAGAAATGATTACAGAAAGGCATCTGAAATTACAGTAAAGTCCATTAGAGAACACCTGGGATACAGGTATCTTGAGCCTCAGGGAGGACTTTATGTACCTGTTGATGTGGGTATGGATTCTGATCAGTTTGTTTTGAAAGTTCTGAAAAATACAGGTGTAATTTTTGTGCCTGGAAAAGGATTCGGCCAATCAATGGTAAATGGTATTAGGATTTCATATGGTCCACTTGTTAGAACTACGGAAAAGATCGAAGAAGGTTTAGAAAGGGTGGGAAAATTCATACATGGTAAATGAGGTGATTATAGATACAAATGCATTAATGCTACCGTTTCAGAGTAAACTAAGAATAGAGGAAGAACTTGAAAGGCTTCTTGGAAAATATGAGATATTGGTTCCATCAAGTATAATGGAAGAACTAAAAAAACTTGCAATGGGCAATCCAAAAGCTATGGCAGCCCTGAGGTATTCAAAAAAATTTAAAGTTGTAGAAACAGAAATGAAAGGGGATGATTCTATAATTGATCTCGCATTGAAGAGAAAATCCTTTGTTTTGACAAATGACAAGATTTTGATTGAAAGATTAAGGGATCTTGGCATAAGGGTTATTAGGCCAAGAGGGGAAAGGAGGCTCGAGTTTGCATGAAGGATTGTGAAGTATTTTGTCTGCTTGAACATCTTTCCAGGTTAGGTGCAATAACAAAATTTATCACATTGAAAACAAGTGAATTTGGAAAAATAATGGGGATGAGCCAGCAGACAGCATCAAGGAAACTTGTACAGCTAGAGGAGCAGAGATACATAAAAAGATTGATTTCAAGATCAGGTACAAGGATTAAAATCACAGATGCAGGTGTAAAATTTCTTGAAAATGAAATAAAATCCATTAAAGTTATTGAGAATTATTTCTCATCCATAAGTTTTACAGGCACTCTTGTTAAGGGTATGGGTGAGGGATCTTATTACATGAGCAGGCAAGGTTATATGGATCAGTTTGAGAAACTTTTTAACGAGAAACCATTCCCAGGAACATTCAATGTTCAGGTAGATGAAGAAACCATGGAAAGATTATTAATAATAAAGGAAAATGCTAAATACAAACTTCTTGGTTTTGTTGAAAATGGAAGAACGTTTGGAAACGTTTATATTCAAAGGGCAAAGGTAAATGGGATAAATGCATATGCAATATTTCCTGAAAGAGGGCACTATAAAAATGTGGTAGAAATAGTCAGCTCAGTAAATCTTAGAGATGCGCTGAATCTTGTTGATGGTTCTCAAGTAAAAGTTGAGATTTTCCCTGAAATTATATGATGTTCTGAATGATATCCTTCCCTTCCATTTCTCTTTCACAGTATTTGCACTTTATTCTTATTGGATCTGTGGAAATTACGTAAAATTCAGGTGATATTGGTTCTTTAGCATTGGTTACACATGCAGGGTTAGAACATTTTACAATGCCAATGATCTCTGATGGTGGTGAAACATTGTACTTTTCTATTACTTCATAATCCTTGATTTTGTTAACAGTAGCATTGGGAGCAATCAGTGCTATTTTTGCAATCTCCTTTGAAGCAAGGAATCGATCTTCAATCTTTACAATATCCTTGAATACCTGCTTTTTGCTTGGTACATGGATGCCAATACTCAATGTTGTTTTTACATTCTCATCTATTTCTAAGATTTTCAAAACCTTTAGCGCCATACCTGCTGGTATATGGTCGATCACAGTGCCGTTCCTTATTTTTTCAATTCTCAATTCTATGTTTGGCATTTATCTCACCCCAAGAACAAGGCTTAAAATAGCCATTCTAACAGGAACACCATTGAATGCTTGTTCAAAGTATTTTGCGTGTGGTGTATAATCCACCTCTGGTGCAATTTCATCTATCCTCGGTAAAGGATGAAGGACAATCATATCCTTTTTTGCTTTTTCCAGTAATGCAAGATCAACCCTGTATGATCCTGCAATTTTCATATATTCGCCTATGTCAGGAAAACGCTCTTTTTGAATCCTTGTTACATAAAGTACATCCAAATCACCAACAATTGAATTAAGATCATCTGTAATTTTTGGTCTCACTTTTTCTTTAATCTCCCTGAGAATATGGTCAGGCATTTCAAGTCCCTTTGGTGAAACTAAGTATAGATTAGCACCGAAGTTTGAAAGTGCTATTGCAAGTGAATGCACTGTCCTACCGTACTTTAAATCACCTATAAGGCCAATATTAAGGTCTTTTAATTTCCCTAAATGTGACCATATAGTAAAGAGATCAAGCAACGTTTGTGTGGGGTGCTGACCTGCTCCGTCACCAGCATTTATTACAGTATGTTCTGCAAACTTGCTAGCTAGTCTAGCTGCACCCTCATAGCTGTGTCTCATAACGATCACATCGGAATAAGAATCAACCATTCTTATTGTATCTGCAAGTGTTTCACCCTTTGATAATGATGTTAGCTTTGGATCGGCAAAACTTATAACATTTCCGCCTAGCCTGTACATAGCTGTTTCAAATGAGAATCTTGTTCTTGTACTTGGTTCGAAAAATAGTGTGGCAAGAACTTTGCCCTTTAAAAGATCCAGGCTTCTACCCTTTGCAACAGGTACCATTTCTCTTGCAACATCAAAAATCTCATATATTTCTCTTTCAGATAAGTCTCTAATTGATATAATATCTTTACCTTTTAACATCATAATTATATCGTTGTTTTATACTTAAATATTTCCTTTGGCTATTTTCAAAGGACAATGATTTTATTAATTTGAAATGCATTCACATACTATGAACATCGAAGAAACTATTTTGGAAGCCATTAGAACTGCAGAAACTGCAATACCCTTTGATGTTTTTGAGCATATTAAAATTGCATATGAAAATGAAACAAACCCTGTTTCAAAATCTCAGTTGAATTCTATTCTCGATAATGTGAAATATGCAAAGGATAAAAAACTACCAATCTGCCAGGATACGGGTACACAAACGTTTTTTCTAGATATAGGCTTTGATTTTCCTTATAAAAAGGAAATAGTGGATGCTATAACTATGTCCGTAGCAAAAGCAACAAATCTTTATTATATCAGGCCAAATGCAGTGGATCCATTTTCAGGCAAAAACCCTGGAAACAATGTAGGAAGATTTATTCCTTATATTAACTGGTTTCTGAGGGATGGAAATGATGCTATTATTTACGTACTTCCTAAGGGAGGTGGATCAGAGAATGCAAGTGCTCTTGGCATGCTCAAACCTGGTGAGGGTATAAAGGGAATAAAGAAATTTGTTGTTGAACAGGTGATAAAGGCTGGGGCAAATCCTTGCCCACCAACAATTATAGGCTTAGGTATTGGTGGTGGTTCTGATCTTTCGATGATACTTGCAAAGAGGGCACTTTTGAGGCCATTGGGCCAAAGGCATGAGGAAAAAAGAGTAGCGGATCTTGAGCTAGAACTTCTAGACTTATTGAATAAAACGGAAGTGGGAACAATGGGCTGGGGTGGTAAAACATCCGTGCTTGATGTGCATATAGAATATGCTTATAGGCATCCCGCATCTCTACCTGTTGGTCTTGTTGTACAATGTTGGGCAGACAGGAGGGCAATAATTAAGATTGATTCTAATGGAAATGTGGAGGTGAAACAGTAATGATTTACAAATTTAAAATACCTGAGGATCTTGATAAAATTGAAAATTTAAAAATGGGGGATGTTCTATTTATCACAGGTAAAGTCTTTACGGCCAGGGATGAGGCACATCAGTTAATGCTTGAGCTTTATGAAAAAAATGAAAAACTTCCATTTGATCCATCAAAAATGGTAATGTACCATTGTGGTCCCGTGGTGAAAAAGGAAGGTAATGAATGGAAGGTTCTTGCTGCTGGACCAACAACATCATCAAGAATGGATCTGTTTGAAAAGGATGTAATCAATGCATATGGTATTAGGATCATTGTGGGTAAAGGTGGAATGGGTGAAAACACTGCTGAGGGATTAAAAAAAGTGAAGGGTATATATGCAACATATACTGGCGGTGCTGGAGCACTTGCAGCAAAGAGTTTCCATAAGGTGGAGAATGTTTATTTTCTCGAAGAGCTGGGATCACCAGAGGCAATATGGATTTTTGATGCTATAGATTTTGGCCCATTAATAGTATCAATAGATCCACAGGGGAATAACTGGAACAAGATTTCAAGGGATGAAATGGAAAAGAGGAAAAAGGAGATTTTCAAAATCATAGATCAGTCATGATTGTCATAGAAAATGCATCAGAAATACTTACCATACCAAGGGGCAAAAGCGGACCAAAGAAAGGAGAGGAGATGCGTGATCTCGGTATTATTAGGAATAAGAATATCTGGATAGAAAATGGAAGAATAGCCAAAATATCATCGTCCCTGCCCGAGTGTAAATATGAAAAAATAGACGCTTCAAATAAGGTTGTTCTCCCTGCATTTGTTGATGCCCATACACATCCAGTATTTTCGGGTTATAGGGACTTTGAACTTTCACTAAAGCTTCAGGGTTATACATACAACGAAATTCTTGAAAGAGGTGGAGGTATATATTACACTGTTGAAAAAACAATGAATGCTAGTGATGATAAGATAATAGAAGAATCATCTGAAAGGATAAAAAATATGATTCAGTATGGCACTCTTGCAGCTGATGCAAAGTCAGGTTATGGTATTGAGGTTGAGCAGGAAATCAGGCTTCTTAAAATTATAAAAATACTGGGTGAAAAATATCCCATTGACCTTGTGCCCACTTACCTTGTGCATATAATTCCAAGAAACATGGATGAGAATGAGTATATTGATAAAATAATTTCAAGACTGAAAGAAATTAGGGAATTGTCAAAAAACATTGATATCTTTTGTGATAAAGGTGCATTATCTCTGAAAGGATCATATAAATTTTTAAAGTCTGCAGAACTTCTTAAGTTTAAATTAAAAATCCATGCAGATGAAATTGGTTATATTGGATGTTCATCACTGGTTGAAAATTTTGATTTTCTTACCATGGATCATTTACTAAAAACACCTGAAATCAATATAAAAAAAATGGCAGAAAAAGGGACAATTGCAGTTCTTCTTCCAGGTACATCATTCACATTGATGCAGGGTGAGTATGCTGATGCAAGAAAATTCATAAAAAATAATGTTCCTGTGGCTTTGGGAACTGATTTAAATCCTAATTGCTATACAGAAAATATGCAAGAAATAATATCACTTTCAATTTTTAATATGAAAATGACTGTAGAAGAAGCAATATCTGCTTCAACGCTTAATGCTGCATATGCTATAGATATGGGTGATAAAATTGGATCCATAGAGCCAGGAAAATATGCAAACATCCTAATAGCTGATATTCCATCTTATACGCATTTCGGTTACCATTTTGGAATAAATCTTATTGAAAAAAGAATAAAAAATGGTATTGAAATTTAACTATTTATATTTATAAAATCCCTCTCCAGATTTTCTACCGAGTTTTCCTGCTGCCACCATTCTTTTTAGCAATGGTGATGGTGCATATTTCTGGTCACCAAAATCCATGTAAAGAACATTCATAATGTCAAGACATACATCAAGACCTATTAGATCCGCGAGCTCAAGAGGTCCCATGGGATGGTTTAAGCCAAATTTTGCTACGCTGTCAATATCTTCTTTTGTAGCAACACCATCCATCAAGGCGTTAATAGCTTCATTTATCAATGGCATAAGTATCCTGTTCGCAACAAATCCTGGATAATCCTGAACCTTTACAGGAATCTTTCCTAGTGATTTTGCAAGTTCATAAACAAAATTTATTGTTTCATCACTCGTTGATTCACCCTTAACTATTTCAACAAGTTTCATTAAAGGTACGGGGTTGAAAAAATGCATTCCAACAAACCTGTCCTGCCTTTTTGTAACACTTGCTAGCCTTGTAATTGAAATGGATGAAGTATTGGACGCAAATATAACATCACTATCATGAATCACATCCAGCTTTCTAAAGAGATCGGCTTTCATTTCAAACTTCTCCACTATCGCTTCGACAACCAAATTTGAACCAGCTGAATCTTCTATACTTGTGCTAGTTTTTATTCTTTTAAGTATATTTTCAGGATCTTCATTTATCTGGTTTTTTTCCTTCAGCTTTTTCAGGCTTGTTCTTATTCCATTAAGGCCATTTTCTATGAATCTCTGCTCCACATCTATCATGGTTACATCATGGCCATATGTTGCGAATACCTGAACAATACCCCTACCCATAGTTCCTGCTCCAAAAACAGTTACTTTCACTTTTATCACCTCATATTTTCTAAAAGCATACTTACCGCATTTCCACCACCAAGACAAAGCGTGGCTATACCATACCTTCCTTTCCTTTCTATAAGGCCATATAACAATGTTGTAAGAACCCTTGCACCACTTGCACCAATTGGATGACCCAATGCAACAGCACCTCCATGGATATTAAATATTTCATCCGGCACATTTAACGCCTTTTTAACAGCAAGGCTTGCGGATGCATATGCTTCATTGTGCTCAAATAGGTCAATATCCTTCATGCTCATTCCTGTTTTCTCAAGCAATGCCTTTACACCCGGAATTGGCGCTTCCATTACATACAATGGTTCAACACCAGAAGTTGTATAACCTACAATCCTAGCCATAGGTTTCAAACCAAGATCATTCATCTTTTTTTCGCTCATTACAACAACAGCCGAGGCACCATCACTTAGTTGTGATGCATTACCCGCAGTCACATATTTCCCGTCCTTCAAAGCTGGCTTAAGTTTTGCTAGTTTTTCGGGTGTTGTATCTGGCCTAATACCTTCATCCTTATCCACAATACCGTTTTCTGTGTTCACTGGAACAATCTCCTTCGAGAACGTGCCGTCAACGGTGGCCTTATGCGCTTTCATGTTACTTTCATATGCAAACCAGTCAATTTCCTCCCTTGTCAAATTATATTTTTCAGCAATCACTTCTCCAGTTTTAATCATATGAACATTGTTATATACATCCCACAAACCATCAACAATCATTTCATCATAAAGCACAGTATTGTCATACTTCAAACCAAACCTTGCGCCTCTCATGTAGTATGGTGCTTGGCTCATGTTTTCCATTCCACCTGCCACTACTATGTCTTGATCCCCTGCTTTTATGGACTGTGCAGCAAGCATTACCGCCTTCAAACCTGAACCGCACACCTTGTTCAAGGTAAAAGCGGCAATTTTATATGGGAAATTTGATTTCAATGCTACTTGCCTTGCAGGATTCTGTCCCAGACCACATTGCAGAACATTGCCCATAATAACTTCATCAACAATGTCATTGGTAATACTTGCTCTCTTTAATGCCTCTATGACAGCAATCCTGCCAAGTTCCTGAGCAGGTATATTTAAAAATGCTTTACCATATTTACCTATTGGTGTTCTAACTGCAGAAACAATAAAAGCATCCATATAAACCGACATGGCAATAACGATTAAAAAAGTTTTTATTGTATCTTCCAATCAGGATTTACAATGAACTATGATCCTAAGGAAACTGAAGGTAAATGGCAGGATTTTTGGGCTAGAGAAAAAATATACAGGTATGATTTTTCATCTGATAAGGAAACGTATTCAATTGATAATCCACCAAGGTATGCCAGTGGTGCACTTCATCTTGGTCATGCCACCCACTATACACACATTGACATCATAGCAAGATATAAAAGGATGAGGAACTACAACGTATTTTTTCCACTTTGTTTTGATGTAAATGGGATGCCAATTGAGGTGAACGTGGAAAAGGAAAAGAACGTCAAGATGAGAGATGTGGACAGGCACACATTTATAAAATGGTGTGAAGAATTTGCCCATTCTAAAATTGAAACAATGGAAATGCAGTTCAGAATTCTGGGCGAATCCATGGATTCATCAATATATTATCAGACGGATGCACCTGAATACAGAAGGGTCACACAACTTACATTTCTTGATATGGCTGAGAAAGGTCTTGTGTACAGGGGATTGCATCCTGTTAACTGGTGTCCCAGATGTGGTACTGCCATAGCTGAATCTGAAATTGAATATGTTGAAAAGAGTACAAAGTTATATTACATAAATTTTGATATTGAATCCGGTGGAAGTGTAATAATTGCAACATCTAGGCCGGAATTATTACCTGCCTGTCTTTTTCTATCCTACAACAGGGATGATTCCAGATATTCAAATCTTTCAGGCAAATACGCTTTAATACCTATTTTTGGCAAAAAAGTGCCCATTATTCCTGATGATTCCATAGATATGAATTTTGGGACGGGCATTGAAATGGTCTGCTCCATAGGAGATAAAAACGATTTAAAACTTATAAAAAAATACGGTTTTCAAATAATAAGGAGCCTTGATGAGGATGGAAGACTGACAGAAATTGCAGGTAAATATGCCAATTTGCCTATTTCAGAGGCAAGAAAAAGAATAATTGATGATCTTAACAGGGAAAAAAGAATTGTAAAGATTGAGGAAATAGGGCATAATGTTGGAACCTGCTGGAGATGTGGAACACCTCTTGAAATAATAAACAAAGAACAATGGTTCATAAAAACAGTAGAACTCAAGGACGAAATATTAAAGAGCTCAGAAAAATTACAATGGTTCCCAGAATTTATGAAAAAAAGGTTAGAAGAATGGACAAAAAGCCTTGAATGGGACTGGGTTGTTTCAAGGCAGAGATATTTCGCCACGCCAATACCAGCTTGGATATGCAAAAATGGTCATATTATTTATCCAAAAAAAGAAGATTTGATGAGAAGGAACGATTATATTGATCCAACAGTGGAAAGGCCACCGGTTGAGAAATGCCCAATTTGTGGGTCCGAACTCAAGGGAAGTGATGAGGTTTTTGATACATGGGTTGATTCCTCCATTTCCCCACTTTATAATGCCTATCTTTACCGTGATGATGAAAAATTCAAAAAACTTTATCCTATGAGCCTTCGGCCTCAGGCGCATGATATAATAAGGACATGGGCTTTTTATTCCCTGTTCAGGTGCAAGGTTATTTCAGGAAAAGAGCCATGGAGGGATATATTCATCGATGGTCATATTCTTGCTGAAGACGGAAGACCTATGCATGCCTCTTGGGGCAATGTCGTTGATCCTTTAAAGATCATTGAAGAGTTTGGAACAGATGCATTCAGATACTTCACTGCAACATGTATGCCCGGAGAGGATACACCTTTTAGGAAGAGAGAAATAGTCCATGGGAGAAAATTATTGAACAAACTCTGGAACGTAGGGAATTTCATAGAAATGAATATTGGATCAAAGATTGATTCAGAATCCTCAGATATTGTTGATAAATGGATATTGTCTGAATTTTCATTACTTGTTAAAAACATTACATCATACATGGAAATGTACAGATACGACAAAGCTATAAGAGAGCTAGATGATTTCTTCTGGCATGTATTTGCAGACCATTACATTGAAATGATCAAGTACAGGGCAAAAACTGATGCTGGAACAAAGGCAACACTATATAAGATATTTTTTGGCATTCTAAAGCTATATGCACCTTTTCTTCCACATATAACAGAAGAACTTTACCATAGGATATTTTCAAGATATGAGAAAAAAATATCCATACATTTAGAACAATGGCCAGAACCTTACAAAATAGAATTCATTGAGGAGGGAAGAAGGATTAAAGACTTAATTGCAGTTCTCAGGAGATGGAAGATAGAAAATAACATAAATAATATTAAAAAAATTACAATAATTACAGATAATAAAAAAATATTTGAAGCGTCAAGGGAATTAATTTCTAGATCCTTGAAAATAGATGATGTGGAAATCTCTGGAAATATGAATGTATATGAAAAAATTTTGAATGCAGAACCAGATCTTTCAAAATTAGGCCCAATATTGAAAAATGAAGTTCAGGAATTCGTAAAACACATTTCGAATATTGATCCAGAGTCATTGAAAAACGGTATTGAGTATAAAGGCAAGTTTATAGGTCCAGATAAATTCAAGTTTGAAAAACAAACAATGTTGGAAGGTGAGAATATAATACTTCTTCAGGCAGGCAAGGATAATGTGGTTGTACATAAGAATATTTAAATAGTACTTTGATACTTAATTTAATGAGGTGTTCACATTGGTGGAAAAGGAAAGCCCACAGCTTAAGGGCCTAAATAATTATACATTAAAGATTTATTCAAAAATTATTAAATCCAGAAGGCCAAAGAAAGTAAAGGCTGTTCAGGGCGAGACAACACTTTCCAGCCTTACACCCATTCCGAAGGTTGATAATCCGGATTTTAAAATTGAAAAAATTTATAAAATCACATATCCCTATACATTTGCAAGAATACTTTTTGATACGAAAAATTTTGAATATTATTATGAAGCAATAGAGCCTCCATTAAGCTCCAAACTCAGTTCAATTTTGAGCGTTGTTTACTCATCATTAAACCAGACATTAAAATTTGAATGGTATCTTAGAACACAAGTAGAAAAAGAGCAGTACCTGACAGAATCAGTTAAAAAGTTTCTTGAATCAAGGATGATTAATGTTTCAGAGATTGATATGGAAAGAATTTTCTATTACGTAAAAAGGGATTTCATAAAATATCAGAAAATTGATCCTTTAATAAACGATGAAAATGTTGAGGACATATCCTGTGATGGTGTGAATATACCAATTTACGTTTATCACAGGGTTTATGGTTCCATAAAAACGAACATTATTTTCAAGGATGATAATGAATTAAACAGTTTTATAGTTTATATTGGCCAGAAATGCATGAAACAGATATCCGTATCGGATCCTATACTTGATGGCACTACACCAGAAGGCCATAGGGTACAGGCAACATATAGCAGGGAAGTTACAACAAGAGGTGGCACCTTTACAATAAGGAGGTTCAAGGAAAAGCCCTTTACTCCAACGGATCTTATAAAATTTGGCACTGCAAGTCCAGAAATGGTTGCATATCTCTGGTTAGGTGTTGAACTTGGTGAATCAATGATTGTTATAGGTGGCCCGGCCAGCGGGAAGACATCTACCTTGAACAGCATTGCGATATTTATACCACCAGCTTCAAAAATTGTTAGTATAGAGGATACTAGGGAAATAAATTTACCACATCAAAACTGGATACCTGGTACAACTAGAAGCGGTGTAGGAGAAAAAAGCATGGCAGGAAAAGCATCAGGTGAAATAGACATGTATGATCTTGTAAGGGCTGCGTTGAGGCAAAGGCCAAGGTATATTATCGTAGGTGAAGTGAGAGGCAAGGAAACGTACACAATGTTCCAGGCCATGGCTACAGGTCATACAACATATTCAACAATGCATGCTGAATCAGTTAAAGCGATGGTGAACAGACTTGAAAATCCACCAATTGGAACACCTCGTATTCTCATGACCGCTTTAAACAATGTGATCATACAGACACAGGTAAAGGTAAAGGATGAACTTGTAAGAAGAATAAAAGAGATTGTAGAAATTGTTGGTTTTGAACCAGAAACAAACGAATTGATCACAAATGTTGTATTTGAATGGGATCCAAAAAAAGATAGGTTTATTTTTAAAGGTCATAGCTATCTTTTTGACAAGATCATTAACCTCAAAAACTGGACACATGATGAAATGGACAAAGAATTTGAAAGGAGGATTAATGTAATAAAATACCTTGATCAGAAAAATATTACAGATTTTAGGGACATTTGGAAGATTATCACAAATTATTATAGGGATCCAAAGGAAACCATGGATATGATAATGAATGAATTGAATGTTAAAGATGAATAAAATTACATTGGATAAAAATTAATACTCTTTTACATTAACTGATTAAGTGGTTTGAATGAGAGTAGCTGTTGGTGGTACATTTCATATACTTCATCTGGGCCATAAAAGTCTTATTGATAAAGCATTTGATATTGGTGATGAAGTTCTTATTGGTCTTACAAGCGATGAATTTGCAAGAATCACTAGAAAATATACAGTAAATCCTTATGAAATAAGATATAAAAATCTTGAAGATTATATTAAAAATTTTGGTAAAAATTATGAAATAAGAAAGATAAACGACCATTACGGGCCCACCATAAATGAGGATTTTGATGCAATTGTTGTATCCTATGAAACGAGGTTATACGCAAAGGAAATAAATAGGATAAGAAAGAATAAGGGTCTTAAGGAAATGAAAATTTATAACGTCGGTAGGGTTCTCGGTGAGGATCTCATTCCTATTGCTTCAACGAGGATAGTGTCCGGGGATATTGACAAATTTGGAAAAAGGTTGAGGAGAATTGTAATAAATGTTGGCTCTGATAATGAGATAAAATTAAAGGCAGTTGAAAGAGCTTTTTCTGAATTTTTTAAAGATTTTGAAGTTCATTCTAAAAAGGTTGAAAATCTTAAAAGCCAGCCATTTGATAAGGAATTAATGTACTGTGCCTACAAAAGGGCTAATGTAGCGTTGGAAGAAGGTGATTATGGCGTTGGTATAGAGGCAGGATTAATATGGGATAATTATGTGAAAAAATATTTTGATGTTCATTACATTGTTATCGTTGACAAGCTAGGGAATACAAATTATTCCAGAAGCATGGGATTTGTTTATCCTGATACGTTTATGGAATACTTCGATGATGGTGAAATAGGTAAAAGATTTGATGAGTATTATGGTACATTGAACATAGGAAGGAAGAATGGAGCCATAGGTTTTCTTACCAGCGATAAACTCACCAGAGGAAAATTAATAGAGGATGCAGTTAAACTAGCCATTTACCAGAAGGCAAGCAAATATTATTATCTGTAATCAAATAAAAAGATTTATTGCGTTAATTATGTCATTGAATGAGATTATTCCATTCAATGATGCTCCAGCCGCAAAAACATGTCCACCACCACCAAAGGCTCTGGCAATTTTCAGGACATCGGTATTCTTCGATCTGAATTCCAGTTTTGTATATGTATAATCCCTACCATACCTTAAATATTTTACAATAAGAACATCCCATCTGGAAGAGTCTATTGCTTCTTCAATTTTATAAACAGGTATATTTTCATCTGTCTCTAAAATTGCAATATTTTTACCATTGATTTTCATGAAAATTATATCATTCTCAATCTTTTTTCTTATTCCATCAATGTATTTCCTGAAATTTTCAATCATTTCATGATTTTCAATTATGATTTTTTCCACTTCCCTTTTTGTAAGATCATTAACAAGATCTTCAAGTGTTCTTTGCGCTGCCCTTCCCTTAAAAAGCCTTATGGCTGAAATAAGATCTCTGAAATCCCTTTCCAACGAAGTCCTTAGATCGTTCTGGTCTATATGGTTTGCCATTTCCACCATATAATCATCTATATTGAAAACATTAGAGACAACCTGTGCCGCACTTGGTTCCTGCATTATGTATATTTCAACATTTTCATAGTTTGTTACCGGGGCCCACTGGTGATGGTCAATCCATATTGTTTTTCCATAAACGGATGATAGATGAACTGCGTGGTCATTACCTGCAATATCTATAATATATAGTTTGTCCAGGTTTATTTCACCTATTATGGATCTTGCAATCGCGTCCTTAATTGTAGATGGATTAGAAAATATGATTCTCTCAGCTCTGTCAACATATTTCTGTATTAAATATGCAGAAATTATACCGTCAGAGTCCTGGTGTGCTATTATGTTGGTCAAAATTTGACCTCCACAAATAAATGGATAAGAATGGACATAAAAAAACTTTTACATTTTAGTTTTTCTAATCCAAAGATTTTAAAGATATTGTTATGGGTAAGTAGCAAATCTTAAATCCTTTAAAGCTTAAATAAATGCACTTTTCACAATAAAAAGATAGTGACATATAATTTTCTTTGATTTTGTAAAATTTCAGGTTGTACCTTTTATTTGAAAATTATGAGTTTCAAGATAAAAAATATTAAATAATGGGTTATGATAAGGCATTAATTAGGTGATGTATAATGGAGGAGACCCTCTGTACAATAGAGTTTTTAATGGACAAGAAAAATTTTGTTGCGAGACTGAACAGTGATATTGGTGGACTGAGAGAATATAAGGCATCTACTTTTGATGAATTGCTTTCCCAGGTAATGATAGAACTTCAAGATGAGTTCGAAGGATTGACAGAAATGTAATTATGGTAAAGAAAAAATATGTGCCTGTTGTTGATGCATTATCCCTTTGCCTTTTATTTTTTTTAGGTTTTTTTTATGATCTTTTTGGATCATATTTCTGGGAAATATTTTTTTCTGTATCCATTGTTCTTGTTTTCCTTGGTAGTTTTATATCAATAATCTATGGTAATAGCAGTATAATATCTAGAAATGAATTTCTGAATAGACTTATATTTGCTATTTACGTAGCAGTTATAATTATAGGTTTGAGATACCTCTTTCGGTATCTCCAGATTAGCAATGTTATATTCATTATAGATCATTATATACTTATATTATTCTTCTTTGTTATATTTATTTTGTCTTTGAGAGAAATATTTATAAATCTTTATTCAGGAAAGAGAACTTGAAAGTGCCTCTAGCTTTCCTATTATTGTAAAAATGGAACCCCTTGCATGTATGGGCAGGCTCGGATCATTAACCAGCTCTTCAAGAATGAATATTGCTCCGGCAACTCTCAAATCAAGTCCCTCTTTTTTGTTATTTAACCTTTCCTTTGCCTCATTTACGCTTTTTCTCAAATTTCTGGGAATCGACTGGTCTCCAATCAAATCCTCCAGTAAAATGAGAATATTGTTTAAATCTTCATCTATTTTTGGCATGTTAATCACCTCAATATGTTACTTTTCACTTAGCATTATACCACGTTCTTTGTAAGGCGCTACAACGACCATTGTTGAAGTGTCCTGTATGCCTTCAAGCTTTCCTATCTTTCCAATGATAAAATCTTTTAGATCCTTGTAATTCAAAAATTTTACCTTTATAATAAGATCAAGATCACCTGTAACAAGGAATAAATCCTCTACATTTGGGCTATCCCTTAATAATTTTGCTATATCTTCAATATGATTAGTATCAACTTTTAAACCTATAATTGCCGTAATAAAACCTCCAAATACTTGATTCATTACCTTATCCTCATCTTCGCTTCCCATCATCTCAAATCACCGAAATTATGTTATTGATAGAGAGTATTTTAAACTTTTCAAAATGATTGGAAAAAATTATAATCAATAAAATGATTCTAATTTTAATGCAAAAGAGTACTAAAATATTACCTTACCTTGTGATCTCAACTGGCATTTATGAAGTATTGACGGGTATTTACATGATAGATTTTCATGAAAAATTCATTGCAAACATTTTAAATGAAAGCATTTTAATGGGTACTACAGGTGCTCTCCTTCCACTTATATATGGTATATTTCTAATTGTAATTTTTAGAGGTTTGAAGAAAAAAACTTGGACTAGCTGGTATATGGCAATGGCATTCATAATTCTCTATTTTATAACAATCCTATTCAGGACCTCAAAAATTTTTTATTTTGACATCATCGGTTTTGCCCTTAATATTGCATCTGTTTACATATTGATTAAAAACAGGGATGCATATGTTTATCCGCCTCTCTCAAATATACCCACCGAAGGCATAATTTCTCTTGCTATGATATTCCTCTCTATAATATATGGCATAGGAGGTTCAATCTTAATTGGAAATCAATTTTCACCTCCGATCACAAATGTAAGCACAGCATTATATTATACAATAGAGGTAATGACAACACTAGGGTTTGGGGATATTTTACCTGTAACATTTATTAGCAGAATGTTTACCTCTTCTCTTGTTGTATTGGGCATTGCATCTTTTGTTGGTGCTCTTGCTAGCTTTTTAGGGCCGATTATACAAAAAAGGATGGAAAAGGTGGTGAATGTTATGGAAAATGTTGAAATGGCAGGATTGAAAAATCATGTGATATTTTGTGGTTATTCCCCATTAATACAGAGCCTTATATATGAGTTAAAAAAAAAGGAAATACCAATTGTTCTTATAGTGAGAGACCAGGAAAACTCAACGTTCTTGAAGAACGATGGTTTTCTTGTATTCAGAGAAAGGGCAGATAACCCTGAGGCACTAATTAAGGTGGGGATAAAAAGGGCAAAACAGGTCTATTTATCATCTAATGATGATGGATACAACCTTCTTGTTGCTCTTACCGTAAACAAAATTAAAAAGGAATATAATCCCAATTTAAAAATAAGCATAATAGTAACATCATCAAGGAACATTGAAATGGTAAAAGATTTTGTAGATGAGGTTATTGATGTATCAGATATATTGAAATCGCATTTAATCAAGGATTGAGTTATTTATCAAAAATATTACTGTAGGTTTGTAAGAAGCAAATATCAATCGCCTAACCGCAGAGATAAATGATCTTCCTCCAATGAAAAGATTAAAATTCGATACCTTCCCTTGCATTAATACCTTTCTCGTAATAGTGCTTTACCTGTGTCATTTCAGTTATAAGGTCTGAAATTTCTATCAGTTCATTTTTTGCGTATCTCCCAGTTATAACTATTTCCTTTTTATATTTAAAATTTTTTATAAATTCAGCAATTTCAACAACATTAAGCAAATTGTAAAATAGAGCTATGTTGAGTTCATCAAGTATTACAAGATCATAATCATTTGAAATCATATACTTTGCCCTTTCCCATGCAAGTTTTGCCTGTTCATAATCCCCTTCCCTTGGCTTTTTTATTATAAAACCTGGGAAACCATAATGATAGATCTCAATACCCAATTTTTTAGCAGTAATGTATTCCCCTGATTCCTCAGGTTTAGCAAATTGTACAATTCCTACCTTCTTATTCCTTCCAAAGGCTCTCATTGCAAGTCCAAATGCTGCCGTCGTTTTACCCTTCCCATTTCCCGTATATATCTGTAACATAATTTGATAATGGAATACATATTTATAACAATTGTTTTTATCCATACATAATGATAATTGATCTTATAGGAAGTGTATTCATTGTATTTTTTGCTTCAATACTATTTGTAAATGCTGTAGAATTTATCGGTTTTAGGTTAAATGTTTCAAAAAGTTTCATTGGTACAATTGTTTCACCTCTTTTTACATCATTTCCTGAGCTTGTAATATTCCTTGTTGCAATACTCCAAATAGGTTCATTTTTTGGGTATCAGGAGGCAATTGGTACAATATTCGGAGAGACATTTATGTCATCATCGCTATCCTATTCTTTGGTATTCTTATCTATTCTTTTTAGCTTTTTTGCTGTAAAAAAATATAGAAAAGTAATTGTTCCGGATAAGGCACTTTTTATTCCTTATATATTTATTTCAATACTTTTTCCATTTTCTGTTCTGCCATTCTTTTTTCCATCACTTTCAATTTTTATAGGGGCAATATTTATTATATCATATTTTATTTATTTTTACATTATTTTTAAAAGAAAGGATGCTGAAATGTTTGAATCGGCAGAAAAACCATTCCTTTCAAGATATATGGGTAATTTTTTAGGAACAACAATACAGATTATAATATCAGCAATTTTGATCTATATAGGTTCAAGATTATTGCTTGTATCATTGTTAGATTATTCATCAGCGATAAAAATAAGCGTTCTAGCTCTCTCAATTGTATTTATTCCTGCTGCAACTGCAATACCAGAAACAATAACAGCCATGATTTGGGCATTCAGGGGTAAGGATACACTTTCTATAGCATCACTTGTAGGTGAAAAGATCCTTTATTCAACAATCTATCCAGGTATAGCCCTTTTAATTATACCATGGAACTTGGATATATATGTGTTTTTAAGTGTTATATCTACAACAATTGTTTCTATAATTTATGCGGCATTAATATGGAAGGGCAAATTCAAAACATATTTTTTGCTTATAGGTTTCATTTTCTTTGTTTTTTATGTCCTAATTATTTGAAAAATGTTAAATACAGACTATTAATTGATGTAGATGATAAAAATGGAACAGATGGATAAAATAGGCATTGTTTATGGGGATGTGAGTACAACTGAAGTACAGGTAACGGTGACTGGAATCATTGACCAGGGTGAATATGTTCAAATTTTCCATCAGAATTCGGGATGGGTACTTGGCAGGCTTGATAGGCTTGAGAGAAAAACTGATGTATCCATTGAAAAGGCGTTGTTAATAAACGCTGGTGAACAGGTATCAATACAGGAGGTACTTCTGGGGTTTGTAAGCATAATCGGTTACAGGGATAGTAAAGGTGTTCTCCAAGTTCCAAAAACGCCATTCAAAGCAGGTGAGCCTGTTTACAAGGCAAAGGACTCATTGATCAGGGATACAATTGGGCTTGAATCAATTGAGGGAAAAGGTGCATACATTGGCTTGCTTTATAACCATACGATACCAATCTATCTTGATATAAATGCCCTTGTTCAAAAGCATATAAGCATACTAGCAAAAACGGGTGGGGGGAAGAGCTATCTCACTGGTGTTATCATAGAAGAGTTGATAAAACATAATGTTACCACGGTTGTTATCGATCCACATGGTGAATATACATCTTTAAAATATCCTGCACAACAAATAAAGATAATGGAAAAATTTTCTGTGAAGCCCAGAGGTTATCCGGACAGAATAATAGAATTTTCACCCGATATAACAACAAACAAAGATGCAAAGCCATTAAAATTTACACTTTCACAGATTACACCACGTGAACTTTTGAGCTTAATAAATTTTACAGATTTCAGGCCATACCTAGTACCATTGAGGAAAGCCATGGATTACCTTAAATCAACAAAGGGAAATTTTAACCTCAAGGATCTCATAAATGTTCTTGAAAAGGAGGGTGATTCAGCTACTGTAAGCGCCCTTATCAATGCACTCTCTTTGTTGAACGAAGAGGGGATTTTTGCAGACGTTGGTACAAAAATTGATGATATAGTTCAAAGGGGCAAGGTTTCAATCATAAATTTAAAGGGTGTTTCGCCGGATATACAGGAGATGGTTGTGCAACGCCTTGCATCTGCACTTTTTGAACTGAGGAAGAGGGATGCTCTTCCACCGTTGATGTTTGTTGTTGAGGAGGCACACAATTTCATACCACAGCAAGGTAAAGCACTGTCATCAAAGATCATGAGAACAATTGCATCAGAAGGTAGAAAATTCGGTTTAGGCCTGTGCATAATAAGCCAGAGACCAGCTAAGGTTGACAAGAACATACTGAGCCAGTGTAATACGCAAATAATACTTAAGGTAACGAACCCAAACGACCTTAAAACAATTGGTGATTCTGTTGAGGGCTTGACAAGGTCATCTATTGATGAAATACAGAGATTGCCTGTTGGAGTGGCTCTTGTTACGGGTGCAAGCCTTTCAATGCCACTGTTTGTTGAAGTAAGACCCAGGGAAACAAGGCATGGTGGTGAAAGCATAAATGTCGCAGGATCTAAGTGAGGAGAAGGTCATAAGTTACATAGAAAAAACAGAAAAAGCATTTGATGAAATAAAAGTGAATGTACCAGAAAATTCACACCTTGGGAGAATTGCAAAGGATTTTCTTGAAATGGCAAAAAGTTATTTCAACGATGCACATTATTTTTTTGAAAAGGGAGAATTGGTAAATGCCTTTGCAGCAGTGAATTATGCCCATGGATGGCTAGATGCTGGTGCTAGAATGGGTCTATTTGATGTTGGAAATGACCATGCACTTTTTACACTTCTGTATTAATAATATTTACTGTATTTAAAAACTAGATCTATCAAATCCTTTGCTTTTTTTTCGTCTATAATACCATCATTTTTAATTTTCAAAATGTAATCCCTTGCCTCATAAATGCCTATTTTGCTAGCCTTTGAATATATGGCCCCAAAAACAGAGCCCCTAACATTTTCAGGCAGATCATTTATCATTTCCTTTAAAAGATATCTGAATTCTGCATTTCTCGACATGTCAAGTTTTTTTCTTCTGTTAGAACTTTTCTCCATTCAACTCCAGAATTGATTATATACCTTAAACTTTTCTGATTCTTAAATCTACTACGATATGCCAAATATGGGGTGCATAGGACTTTAAAACATGGAATCTTTCAATGTTGAAATTATAATCACCAAACAAAGAAAGAATCTTATCCTCCATATTTTTTATTTCTTCTGTTGTCCATGTGTCATGGTAATGTAATACTGCTTTATTTTTCAACATTTCAATTGCATATGGAATGAAATCCTCTGTTCTTATATATCCCATTATTATTCTGTCCGCATAATCTTTAAGATGAACATCCCTGTTGTCCGAATTCATTGTATTTATATGTACATTATTAAGCCTTATATTTTCTTTTAAAAATTTATATGATTCGGGATTCATCTCTATTGCAATAACCTCTTCGGGAAATGCATATTTTGCGACGGGCAATGAGAAGTAACCTATGCCAGCAAACATATCAATAACATTTTCGCCAGAAGCATCTATGCTTCCCATTCTGATTCTTTCATCTATATTCCCAGACGAAAACATGATTTTTGATGCATCAAATTTATAATAAATACCATTCTCAACATGAATCGTAAGTGCATCATTACCAAAGATAAACTCGGTATTTGGAATTCTTAATTCCCCTTTTACTCCTTTATAATGAAGGACAGATTTTGCATTTAAAACATGTGCAAATGCCTCGCCTATTTCTTTTTTATAATTTAATAACATATCTGGAAGCTGAATAAGTACAACATTTCCATACTTCTCCCAGTGTCTAGGAATAAATTTCTTTAATTCATCATCTAAATCGATATAATTAAGTATTTTTTCATAGGGGGAATAATGTTTTCTCATCTTTCCATTAATATTTAAAATCTCATAATCTCCATTATAATGTATAACTGGTAAATAAACATAATTGTAATCTGAAAAAATTTCATACTCTGGATCAAACATTTTCCTTTTTAGTAAATTCAATCTGACCTTTTCAGCATTTTTTCTTTCCACTCTTATGTAAGGCATTTCTTGTAAAGTTAACAAAACATTTATATGAAATTTATCATTACCACTTTTAAAGGTGATTCAAATGGCACAAAAACCTGTAGTAGATGAGGCAACATGCATTGCATGTGGTATATGCGCATCCGTATGTCCAGCAAATCCGGTCGTATTCACAATAGAAAATGTAAGTAAGGTTGTACATCCTGAGGCTTGCATTGATGGGTGTACAGAGTGCGTTAACAACTGTCCAACAGGATCTATTACGATACAAAAACTCTAAATTTTCATTTCTAACAAAATTTCAACAACGTCCTTTAAACCTGGGACAGTTTCAAAATTTTTTATTTCTTCTGGTTTAATCCACTTATATGTTGTGTGCTCCCAGTCAATAATAATATTCTCCTTATCTATTTCCCAGAGAAAAATATGTATCTTCCATAGCCTTTTTCCATCTCTGAGGTAAATAAAACCACCTGCCTTAATGAGTCTTGGATTTTTCTCATTTATTTCTTCACCAATTTCTTTTTTAGCTGCTTCAAGAGGAGGCAGGTTCTCCTTATATCCTGATACCCCAGCCCATTTCCCCTGATATGTTGAAACCTTATCACTCCTTTTTAATATAAGTATTTTATCCCTATGCCTTATTATTGATGTTACAACCTCTGTCGGTTCAACATTTACTATCAATTCAGAACCACTTAATTCAACGAAATCACCATCCTGAAAAATTTCTACTGGTACCTGTTCAACAGTAGGAATTTTTGCAAGAACTGAACCGGTAATCACTGTTTCATCTGCTTTCCTGCAAATTATAGCCTTTGGTGCATTTCCATAGAACATGAGCCCATAGATTATATATGATCCAACTGTACTTCCCGCACTGCTGTCAAAAACAAAAATTTTATCCTTTATGCTTTTATTTATGCCTTTGACAATACCCGTTTTAGGATCAACTCCTCCTAGAAAAGAAAAATTACCAGGAAATTTTAAAATTTCACCCGAAATATGACCAGAAAAAATCACTCTTCCCTCAATTTTCATCTGTTACCATCTCCATCAGCGTTACCATATCGGAAAAAAATACCTTCCTCTCCTTTCCAACGTAATACGTTGCCTTTCCCGAATTAAGACCAACAACAGAATACCTTTCCTGTAAGGGTGAGACAACCATACAGGTGTCTGTAAAAATCTTAGCCCCGGAATTTTTTATAATATTTACATAATCCATAGATTCTTCCCTTACCTTCCTTGATGTAAAAAATATTAGGTCCCTTCCATTTTTTACCTTCCTTTTTTTTATAAACGCTGAAATGTTTTTTAATTCTTCATGTGAAAGATGGGGGCAGCCTATCATTACAACATCCGGATCCATATTTGCTGTTATTGATAGCCTGAAATTATTGATTTCATCTTTAGAAATTATCAATTTTTCAATTTTTTCCTGAATGGCATCCTTGTACTCAGGTGTGATATTTTCTGCATGGAACATGGGTATACTTCCTGAAGCGTTTAATGCAGCACCGAGTGATTTCAATGCATCCTTGTTATTTTCAAGATTCCTAAAATATGGTATACCATTCTTTATCATCGAGCCAAGGAAAAGACCTATTACGGCATAATCGAAGAATCCAGGATTAAAATCAAAATCTACCTGAACTGTAGCCCTTCTGCCTTTATCAAGATGAAGACCATAATTTGCTGCTCTTCCAGTTAATGCTGCAGCAAGGGCTGATATGCCACTTTCCCTGTTTGTCCTTGCGCCTAAAACAGAATTTGCATAAACAATTGCGGATGATTCGGCCCAAGCAATGTGATCGTTCAATTTTGGCTCAAACAAATAATATGGTGTGCATGTGAGTGATAAATGTGCACCCAACGATTTAAAAATATCAAGAATTTCCATTTGCCCTTTGATAAATTCATTATTGTTGGTAAAAAATTCTATGTAATCTGGGTCAAAACTAATAGGATTCAGGTATGAAGGTACTTTTATTTTTGAATCTTTGAATTTTTTTAATAAATCTATGCCATAATCACCAAGATTCTTATAGGATATCCCGGAAATCTGAACATTTTCAATTTTTACAGTATTTTTTGCACCATAATATTCACCGAGTTTGAGTATAATTTCCATTGCCATTCTTGTACCTTCACCCAAATCACCGTTGAGCATAATTTCTTCTTCCTTTGAAATATCCATTTTCTTTACCCCAGTACCACCTTCTTTTCAATTTCCTTTCCCTTCCTTAGAATACCTAAATTAATTTCTTCACCAATCTGTGATGTCGCTATTATGTATTTCAATTCTTCAATACCAAGGAGTTCCTTCCCGTTCAATTTTAAAATTATATCGTTTTTCATTATGCCCGCTTTGTCTGCTGGACCATCTGGAATAACACTTGTTACCCATATACCATGATCCATGGGAAGTTTATAATAATCTGCTATAGTCTGATTTATTGTTAAACCATTTATGCCAACTGACGGTTTAACGATCTTCCCATATTTCTGTATTGAGGATAAAAGTATTTTTATGTTATTAACAGGAATCGCGAATCCTATACCCTGCGCTTGTTGAATCATTGCTGATGTAAGGCCAATGATTTCACCGCTCATGTTTACAAGCGGGCCTCCACTGTTACCAGGATTTATTGCAGCATCCGTTTGAATGAGATTTTCATAAATAAGGTCATTGGTTCTCACAGATCTGCCCGTTGCGCTCACTATACCCAATGTCACAGTGGGCGATCCAAAAACACCCAGTGGATTACCAATGGCTAGAACCATTTCACCAACCCTTATTCTGTCTGAATCACCTAACTTCAGAGGTTTAATATTTAAATCTTTAACAGAAATGAAGGCAATGTCAAGAGTTTTATCAGTATCCATGATCTTTCCCTCAAGATTTTTCCCATCCGTTGTTGATATAAAAACAACCTGTGAGCCCTGTACAACATGAAAGTTGGTAACTATTGTATCCTCACAGATAACGAAACCTGAACCTGAACCCCTCAGCTCTTCAAGATCCATGTACCTGTCAACAATCGTTTTTTCAACTGTAATATTTACCACACCCTTTATAACATCATCAACAACATCTTCAGGGTTCATAAGATTTGAAATACATTCCTATTATTAACAATTTTCTAAGTTAAAATTTTATAATTGTTTCAATTAATGATCATTTATGTGGAAAACAAAAACATTGAAGCTTTATATGGATGATTCTTATATTAAGGAATTTGATGCATCTGTTACAGAATACGACAACAATGAAATTGTTCTTGATAAAACTGTATTTTATCCTGAAGGTGGTGGTCAACCATCTGACAGAGGTAAAATCTTTGCTGGAGAAGAATACAATGTTTTAAATGTTTACAAGGATGGGGATGCAGTAATTCATGTTCTAGATAGAAATTATAACGGCAAGAGCAATGTAAAGGGTGTAATAGACTGGGACTTAAGATATGCACATATGAGGCATCATACCGCAATCCATATACTAAGCGGTATATTGTTCAGGGATTATGGAGCAAGAATTACGGGCTCACAAATTTACTCTGATAAAGCAAGAATGGACATAAATTATGATCTCAAAAAAGAAGATTTGCCAATAATTGAGAATAAGGCAAATGACATAATCCATGCTGATCTGGAGGTCAGAATTTTATATATAAATAAAAAGGATCTGGAGAAAGATCAAGTAAGGGTAAGAGGGGACCTTCTACCTGATGTTGAAATAATTAGAATTATAGACATTTCAGGTTTCGATAGCCAGGCAGATGGCGGAACACATGTGAAAAGGACTTCAGAATTGAAGGGATTGAAAATTACAAAGTACGAAAACAAGGGTAAAATGAACAAAAGGATCTATTTGAATCTATTGTGAAAGAATCCTTTTTTTTCTGGCTCGTTATCAAGTTCCATTAACAGATCTCTTTGCCTTTGTGTTAGATTCTTTGGGATTATTACGTTAATCCTTACAAGTAAATCACCAAATCCCCTTGTATTCAATCTTGGCATTCCTTTGCCCTTAAGGCGTATGATATCCCCAGGCTGTGTTCCAGGCGGTATCTTTATGCCCAATTTTTCTCCGGATATGTGTTCAAGCGTTATTTCAGTTCCGAGCGCAGCCTTTGTAAAAGGTATGTTAAAATCAACGTAAAGATCATCACCATCCCTTTTGAAAACAGGATCCGGTTTGATTCTTAATGTGATGATCAGATCACCGTTTCCAGCCTTTGATCCAGTACCTTTTCCCCTCACTCTGAGATTGAGGCCGTTATCCGCTCCCCTCGGTATTTTTACTTCTAGATTTTCCTTAACTGTTATTTTACCCTTGCCTTTGCACCTGGGGCATTTTTCATCTATTAGATATCCTCTTCCATTACAAGCAGGGCAGGGCTGAACGCTCACATACTGCATGAAACCCATAGATCTGACATTTCTTACCTGGCCAGTACCCTTGCAGGTAGGACATTTTCTTGTTTTTCCATCCTTTGCGCCCGTGCCATTACAATCAGGGCAGGTAGTTTCCCTTTCGTATGAGACAGTTTTTGATGTTCCTTCATATGCATCCTTTAGATCAATATCCAAAATTATTCTGATATTTTCTCTTGTTTCCTCTTCAAATATTGAACCAAATCCCATATTTCTAAAAAATTGATTGAAAAGGTCCTGAAGATCATCAAAATGAGTGAAATTACTCCAGTCAAATCCCTGGGGCCCGAATTTGACACCCCCTGCACCATATTGGTCATAAACGCGTCTTTTTTCATCATCCATTAAAACTTCATAAGCCTCGCTTATCTCTTTGAATTTTTCTTCATACTCTTTTCTATTTTCAGGATGCAAATCAGGGTGGTATTTTTTAGCCAGTTCTCTGTATGCCTTCTTTATTTCATCTTTTGATGCATTCTTGCTGACGCCCAGAATTGAGTAATAATCTTTTTCATCTGACATTACTGCTGACCTTTATCCTTGTATTCTGCATCAACTGATTCCTGAGATTCGCTCTTTTGCTGGTTTACATTTTTATACATGGATGCTCCAAGGTTCTGTATCTCCTTTTCAACATCTTTAACTTTTTCTTTTACCTTTTCTATATCCTTTGAACTTATTGCATTTTTTAAATCATTTATTTTTTCCTGTGCATTTTTTACATCTTCAGGGTTCAATTTCTCTCTGTAATCGTTTATGAATTTCTCAGATGTATAAACTATGGATTCTGCATTATTGAGTGTTTCAATCTCTTCCTTCTTCTTTCTATCCTGTTCAGCAAATTGTTCCGCTTCTTTTTTCATCTTTTCAATCTGTTCCTTTGATAATTTCGTTGATGAAGTGATTGTGATGCTGTTCTGTTTTCCAGTGCCAAGATCCTTTGCTGTCACATTTAAAATGCCATTTGCATCAATATCAAAGGTGACTTCAATCTGTGGCACTCCTCTTGGCGCAGGTGGAATTCCTTCCAGGTTAAACATGCCAAGAGAAACATTATCCTTTGCCATTGGCCTTTCACCCTGAACTATGTGTATTGTTACAACCGTTTGAAAATCACTTGCAGTTGTAAATATCTGTGATTTTCTTGTTGGAATTGTTGTATTTGCAGGTATGATTGGTGTTGCAACACCTCCCAGCGTTTCAACGCTCAATGTTAATGGGGTAACATCAAGAAGAACTATATCTTTTATTTCGCCAGCTAAAACAGCACCTTGAATCGCCGCCCCAATTGCAACGCATTCCATTGGATCAACACCCCTTTCTATCTTTTTACCAAAGAAATTTTCAACATACTTCTGAACAATGGGCATTCTCGTTGGACCACCAACAAGAATGATTTTATCAATATCATTTTTTGAAAGTTTAGCTGCCTCAAGCGCCTTGTTAATTGATTCACCCGTTCTTTCTACAAGAGGTGATACAAGTTCCTCAAGTTTTGCCCTTGTTATGGTCATAATCAAATGCTTTGGCCCCTCGTTAGTTGATGTTATATAGGGTAGATTTATTTCTGTCTGAAGGGATGTGGATAATTCTATCTTTGCTTTTTCTGCAGCATCTTTTAACCTTATATATGCATTCTTATCCTTTCTTAGATCAATACCCTCTTTTTTCATAAATTCACTTGCAATATGATCGATAAGGGCATTATCCATGTCCGTGCCACCAAGTTGCGTGTCTCCCGAAGTTGACAAAACCTGAAAAACGCCACCTCCAAATTCCATTATGGTAACATCAAGTGTTCCACCACCAAAATCATAAACAAGTATCTTCTGTTCTTTATCAAGTTTATCAAGACCATATGCAAGTGATGCAGCCGTAGGTTCATTGATTATTCTAACCACATCAAGACCAGCAATTGTACCAGCATCCTTGGTTGCCTGCCTTTGATTATCGTTAAAATATGCAGGAACTGTAATCACTGCTTTTGTTATTTTTTCACCTAAAAATGCTTCAGCATCTTTTTTAATTTTTTGGAGTATAAATGCAGAAATCTGCTGGGGCGTATACTCTTTACCATAAATTTTGTATTTATAATCAGTACCCATCTTTCTTTTAGCCGCATATACTGTTCCCTCTGGGTTTAGCAATGCTTGTCTCCTTGCTGGTTCTCCAACAAGGAGTTCTCCATCCTTCGTGAATGCTACGTAGCTTGGAAATGCCTTACCACCAAGAGTATTCCCTTCTGCACTGGGTATGACAACAGGCTTTCCTGAAATTACCACTGCAGCAGCAGAGTTGCTTGTGCCTAGATCAATTCCAATTATCTTTTCCATACATATTCACCTCTTTTTAAGCACTTTTACCTTTGAAGGTTTAATCACCTTACCATTTAGTTTGTAACCTTTCTTAAATTCTTCTACTACAAGACCATCATCATTATTAATTGTTTCTTCAATCATAACAGCTTCATGCAAATAAGGATCAAATTTTTTTCCAACGGACTCTATCCTTTCAAGACCATTTTTTTCGAGTGTTTTAAAAAAATGATCATATACTATCATTAGAGAATCATAAATGTTTTTATCTTTTATATTTTTAAGAGCAAGCTCTAAATTTTCAAGGTCTTCTATAAGATCCCTGATTATTTGTTCACTAGCCATCTTAATTATATTTTGCTTTTCCTTCTCCATGTTCTTCTGATAATTTTCAAAATCTGCCTGCATTCTTAATATTCTTTCCCAGTAGGATTTTGATTTTTCCACCTCTTCCTTGAGATTTTTTTCAAGTTCTTCGCATTTTTTCTTTTCCTGTTCTAGCATTTCTGCAAGTTCTTTTTTTGTGATATTACTCTTTGGCATTATTTATTCACCTTTTTTGCGGTATTTTATCTCTTCTATATAAGTGTTTCTAAATACCATTATTAATATGATTTCAAAAATATGGCTATGATCTCTTTTATATCAGAGGACATCGAAAATTTTAGGTCTCGTATAAGAAAATTCTGTGAAACGAGCTTGGAAAAGAATGCACGGAGGTGGGATCAAAACGAAGAATTTCCAATGGAATCTTTAAAGGCACTGGCCGAAGAAGGTATACTTTCAATTGGCATACCTGAGGCATATGGAGGCACTGATCCGAGCAAATTGAAAGAAATTATCGCAACAGAGGAAATCGCACGCGTAGATCCAAATACTGCTATACAGATGGAAATCAAAAGCCTTTATAAAAAAGTTAGGAGTTTGAGGGAAGCAGTAAAACTCCGACCTTCAGGGAGGAGATACACGGACTTCCCTCACCCGAAAATCCTATTAATAAGTTTGCTATAATAATAGATGTTCAGAACTATTAAACTAAAACTACCATACGATAGGTCATTAATTGAAACAGCGAAGCAGTTCAGGGAAGC
>JBMFTB010000007.1:0-36893 GCA_049967255.1 Thermoplasmata archaeon | reverse complement strand
TCTTAATTTCTCTGAGATTGCATTCGGTGAAAGAGATGCATCTATCTCCCTGGATAAATAAAGTTTTGACCATGCAGATTCTAAATATTTTATTGGCACAGGCATGATAGTTCTTGTGATTGATATTGCCAGTATCTCTTTCCAGTGTAAAGGAAATAATCTTTGAATATCCGGAATGATCTCCTGTGCCATTAGAAAGAGAATCCTTGCATTGCCATATTCAAACACAGATCTTGGTAAGGGCAGTGGTTTCTTCTTTTCCAATCCATTCATTGTGATTTTGCCTATGTACTCCCCTGATATCTTCTTTGCTCTCTTCTTCTCCTTATCATAAATGCTTGAAACCCTGTAAACATAATAATTATGGCCTATCTTCTTTATTTCTACAGATCCATATTCCTTTTTGATTTCTTCAACAATTTTCTTCATCCAGGGTTCCTGCATGTATTACTTAATAGGTAATACAATATATAAACTTTACCTTAAGGGAAAATAAACGCAGAACTAATAGAAATGATAAACGAAATAGAAACAAATTAAATATTACCTAAAAATTGAGGATTTATGGTTGGAAATAATTTTGAATGTGAATAAAAAAACCTTCATAATAAATCAAAAAGAAAGAATGTAAAAATATATGAACATTATATAATATATTTTTCCTTTGTAGTTGGTTTGTTGCATAATTACAGTAATTAATTTATTACTGAAGCCTAAAAATACAATAAAATTTAACTAATTTTGATGAAAGAAATGATCTTTCCTAAAATATATGTAATAAATGATTAAAAAGAATTACTCAACATAGCACTTTTTAGTATAAAATTAATGAAAAATGTAAAATATAATAAAACTATTTTTGGTACATGGATTTTATATTCAGTCCCAGGTCTGTGGCAGTTGTAGGTGCATCCAATAAGGAAGGAAAAATAGGTTATGAAATAATGAAATCCCTGAAGGAAAGTAAGATAAAGCTTTATCCTGTTAATCCTAATGAAAAAGAAATAATGGGCCTTAAAAGTTATCCAAGTATATCATCTATCTATGACCCTATAGATTTAATGGTAATCAGTCTAAACGCAAATCAGATACCTCAAGTTATAGAAGAAGGTGCAGAGAAGGGTATAAGGGGTGCAGTAATAATATCAGGTGGATTTGGAGAAGTATCTGAAGAAGGGGCTATACTTGAAAAAAAAATTAAAGAAATATCTAGAAAACATAACATTAGAATTGTAGGCCCGAACTGCATAGGTGTTTTTTCTGCTATTGATGGTTTTGACACATTTTTCCAAGCCAGGGAGGCGATGAAGAGACCTGGCCCAGGACCTGTTTCATTTATGACACAATCAGGCACATACGGCGTTACACTACTTGAGTTAATGGAAGAAAACAGCATAGGTGTAAGTAAATTTATCAGTTTTGGTAATAAAGTAGATGTAAATGAAATTGATATGCTAAAATATTTCAAAGATGATAAAAATACCAATATAATAAGTGCTTACATTGAGAGTTTTTCAGATGGTAGATCTTTTTATTATATTGCAAAGGATGTTTCTAAAATAAAACCGATAGTAGTTCTTAAGGCTGGAAGGACAGTTGAAGGTCAAATGGCTGCAAAATCCCACACAGGTGCTCTTGCTGAAAATCATATTATATTTGAAGGATCTATGAAACAATCTGGTGTAATTGTTGTTGATGACATAGAGGATATGGTTGATGTTATTAAAATAATAGCACATCAACCAATGCCGGAAGGAGGTAATGTTTTATTGCTAACAAACGGTGCAGGACCGTGCGTAGTTACAGCAGATGCAATTGGCATGTCAAAAAATCTTAAAATGGCAAAGCTTAAACCAGATCAAGAATCTAAATTAAAAAATATTCTTCCTGAATATTCAATAATCTCAAATCCACTTGATTTAACAGGATCTGCAACACCAAAATGGTATCAGAATGCACTTGAGGTACTGAAAGATTCTGGTAACATTGATATATTCGTTTTATACTTTGTTATACCTAATGCACCAATATATAGAAACATTCATGAATTATTCGAACTATTTGATAAAAATTGGGGAAAGCCGGTCATTGCAGTAATGGCGGGTGGTCAATATACTAATGAAATATCAAAAAAACTTGAAAAAATGCACATTCCTGTATTGCCAACGGCAAGGAGGCTTGTAAATGCCCTTGATAAAATTGTTGAATACTCCAGATGGAAAAGAAATCATTATTAGAAGGGCAGTTGAAAGTGATGCATTTGGCATTATAGACTGCTTTAATGATGTAATGCATGAGGAGGTATACCTTTTGGGCGATGTTTACATGGGTGGTGAGGAATTTTTATCTATGCGTATTGAAGATCAAGAAAATGAATTTATACTTGTTGCTGAATATGAAAAAAGGATTATAGGTGTTTTAACGCTCACAAGGGAATCCTTTAGAAAAAATTACCATGTTGCAGTGCTCGGTATAGCAATTAGGAATGGCTTCAGGCATATGGGCATTGGAACGGCATTGATGAACGAATCCTTCGATTGGGCAAGGGATATGGGTATAGAGAAAATTTGTTTGGAGGTATTTTCAACTAATGAGAATGCCATTTCACTTTATAGAAAACTCGGTTTTGAAATAGAGGGTATAAAGAAAAAACAATTCAAGATTAGGGGGGAATATGTGGACGATATATTAATGGCTAAGTTTTTATAACAATTTGTTTATGATAGATTATGAACTTTAAAATAAAAGGTGAGGATTACATTCTTGGTAGAAGAACAGTTTTTATGAACGAAAATGATGCATTCATGCTTGGATTAAAAGAAAATTCCAGGGTCCTGGTAGATTTTGGAAGTGATAAAAGTATATTTTTTGTATCACTTTCCAAAAGTTCTGTAGAATCTGGAAATGTAATAATATCTCTTGATTATGAAGGCAAAATTAATAATGAAACTGTAGACATAACACCTGCACCGCCATTAAAATCTCTGAAATCAATAAAGAAAAAGATATACAATAAAAAATTGGGCCAGGATGATTTTGATGAAATAATAAAGGATATTGTAAATGATAACCTATCACAAATAGAGATTTCAAGTTATATAACATCATTGCAGACATTGGGCCTTGATGAAGAGGAAATTACATATCTTGTAAATTCAATGGTTTCAACAGGCGATAAAATATCATTTGAATATGATGTTTATGATGTTCACAGTATTGGGGGTGTTCCTGGAAATAAGTATGCACTGGTAACTGTACCTATTTTAGCCTCTATGGGACTGAAAATACCCAAGACATCATCGAGGGCAATAAGCAGCGCAGCCGGTACTGCAGATGTAATGGAAGTGTTAGCAAATGTAAATCTTAAGGGTAATGAGATAAAAAGGATTGTAGACACCGTTGGTGCAACATTAGCATGGGGTGGAGCAATTAATCTTGCCCCAGCTGATGACAAAATAATAAGGGTAGAACAGCCATTGGGCATTGATCCAATACCACAACTTTTAGCTTCAGTTCTTTCAAAGAAATTGGCAACAAGCATCAAATATCTTTTGATAGATATTCCAATGGGAAAGGAAACAAAAGTACAGGATGAAAATTCAGCAGCATTCCTGGCTGAAAAATTTATCAGGATAGGTGAAAAGCTAGGTATTCAGATAGAATGCGCAATAACTTACGGTGGTCAACCTTTGGGTAGGGCAATAGGACCTGCCTTGGAGGCACAGGAAGCATTACGTGCTCTTGAGGGTAAACAAACATCAAACAGCTTTATTGTAAAGTCAATAGAAATTTCTGCAATCATGCTTGAGATTGCAGGTATTGTGGAGAGGGGAAAAGGAATCGAAATTGCAAGAACAAACCTTAAAAATGGAAAGGCCAGGGAAAAGTTCTTTGAAATTGTTAATGCACAAGGGAGTAAGGGTATTGAGAGCAGTGATGACATCCAGCTGGGTAAATTCACATATGAGATAGTTTCGAATCTTGATGGCTATATATCATATCTTTCAAATGGGGCAATTGTTGATATTGCAAGATCATTAGGTGCCCCATTTAATAAAGAGGCTGGTGTATGGGTATACAAAAAGATTGGTGATAAGGTAGAAAGGAATGAACCAATTTTGAAACTTTACGCAGAAAACAAGGAGAAGCTGGATCAAACTATTAGGCTTTCTAGAAAAATAAAAATATTTGAGATTGAGGGCATGGTAATAAAAAACATTCCTGGCCTGAAAAAAACAAAATCAACATGGGAGGAAAAGGGATGAGATTAAAGATTCTTTATTTTGGTATATTCAGGGATATTACAGGCAAATACTCCGAAATTATAGATTTTGAGGGTAAATACTTAGTTGACCTAAAGGAATATATTAAAAAAAAGTATCCAGAGATTGCTGATGATAATATGATAATATCAATAAATTTTAGATATATTGAAAATAATCCTGAGTTAAATGAAAATGATGAAATTGCAATAATGTCACCTGTAAATGGTGGTTAATCCAAAATTTCAAATTCATAATCAATCAACGTACCTGATCTTTTAAACATAATGCTTGCTGAACAGTATTTTTCCTGTGATAGTTTGATTGCTTTTTCTAAATTTTCTTTTTTTATTTTTCCTATTGCTATATATTTTAATTTCAAATGCGTATAAACCCTTGGTGGTTCTTCTGCCCTTGTACCTTCAACTTCAACTCTTAATGATTTGATTGGTTCTCTCATTTTTCTTAATATGTCAACTACATCTATTGCTGTGCAGCTTCCAAGGCCAACGAGCAAAAAATCCATCGCAGATGGAGCAATCTCCCTATCCCCATCTATAATCACTGAATGTTTCTCATTCACTATGGAAACAAATCTATCCTTTTCTATTAGATCTATAATTACTTTCATTACAATGATTAAAATTATCAAATTTTTAAATTTTTCTTCTTTTTGAAGGATAAAATTATTAAATTTGAAGCAATTTACAGTTCTGGAGATGTATTTTTATGCCTGAGACCCTGATTTACAGGTTAAATTTCAAAAGAGTTCCAATAAAAAGAACAAAGCCTGAAGAAAGGATAAAAGATTTCAAAGCACCTGTTATTTTAGGCTACACAAAAGCTGAGGCAGTGAGAGAGGCTTCAAGATGCATGGGATGTGGGCTATGTATTCAGGGTTGTCCTGCCAGGCTAGACATTCCTGGATATGTTCAGGCAATAGCAAGGGGTGAATTCGAAAATAGTTTAAGAACAATTCTTAGGGATCTCCCATTCCCTGAAATTTGCGGAAACATTTGTACTCATAATTGCGAGGATAATTGTGTTTATTCTGATCCAGTTGCAATAAGACATTTAAAAAGGTTTGTTGCAGAACAATTTAGGGATTATGCTCCGGTAATAAACCACAAAAAAAGGGAAGCCACAGGCAAAAGGGTTGCAATTATTGGATCTGGTCCAGCGGGTCTAACAGTTGCATATTATCTTTCAATATATGGTGTTGAATCTACTGTTTATGAAGCTTTGCCTGTCCCACTTGGAATGCTTAATGTTGGCATACCTAAATACAGGCTTCCTGCATCCGTTATTGAAAAAGAATATAATTTTGTAAAAAATGCGGGTGTAAAATTTGTTTTTAATACAGAAGTTGGAGTTGATATACCGTTTAAAAAAATAATGGATGAATATGATGCAGTATTCCTTGGCATAGGTACAATGATGGGTAATATGACAGGTACGCCAGGAAGTGATGGAAAATATGTTTATCATGCTCTTGATTTTCTAAGAAAGGCAAATCTTGGTGAAAAAATACCCATGGGCAAGAAGGTTGCAATAATTGGCGGTGGATTTACAGCTATGGATTCGGCAAGAACTGCTTTAAGATTGGGTGCTGAAAAGGTATATGTTTTGTACAGGAGAAGGGCTGAGGATAGACCCAGTTATCCGAGCACAAATGCCGAAGAGGAAATGGAGGAGACTGTGGAAGAGGGTGTAGAATTTTGGTGGAAAATAACACCTATAGAATATGTGAAAGATAGTGATGGATTCATTAAGGGTATAAGGTACTGGAAGAATGATATGGTTCCAGACCCGAGAGGAGGAAGGCTCAAGCCCGTTCCAATAAAAGATGTTGAATTCTTCATAGATGTGGATACAATTATTGAGGCAACGGGACAGGTGCCGAATCTATCCTTTATACCAAAGGAAATATTGCAGAATTTAAAAATGAAAGGAAATGAGATCTTAGTTGATGGAGAAGGAAGGACATCCATACCAAAAATATTTGCTGGTGGAGATGCTACCAACGAAACAAAAGATTTCATAAGTGCTGTGGCTGATGGTAACAGGGCAGTAAAAGGTATTCTCAAATTTCTTAAAATTGATTTTTCAACAACAAGAAAAGTAGAATGTGAAAATATTTCCTTTGAAATGGATGAAACAATCGGAAAAAAGGTTCAATGTGATGAATTCCTCAATATAAATTAATTTAAGAAAAAAATAATATCACAGTATTGCATATCCATTTTAATGGACGATCCTGCAAAAAAGTATTTCAATTGCAATGATAGGGAAAGGGCAGTATTCGAAGCTGGTATCAAGCTGGGTACTATATATCATCAATTTGTGGGAACACCTTTTAATTCATCCAATATTTCAGTTCTTGAGAAATCCATTGAGGAAAGTGTAAAGGTTCAACCATTTGTAAAAGATGTTCATGTTAAGATTAATGGTGAAAGGATAACAAAAGGAAAGGGTCTTTACAAATATTTGACATTAACAGGTGATATGCTAGATGTTGATTTGGTTATAGAATACAATAATGTAGAAGCACATTGTTCGTTGAAATACATTGAGGAAATGAAATATCCATTAATGTTTATCAAAGAGATAAAAGTGAAGTGATAATGTACGTAAAAATAGGTATTAGTGGTCTTCCAGGCGTGGGAAAAACTACAACATTATTGAAAACTATAGAGCTTCTTGAAAAGGAATACACAGTTGGAGGCATAATAACAGAGGAGGTTCTTGATGGTAAAAATAGAATTGGTTTTACAATAATGGACTGGTCAACAAAGGAGAAAGTACTTTTTGCATCAAAAAACATACAGTCGAGGTACAGAGTAGGGAAATACGGCATAGATACAAAAATTTTGGATAATCTAGGTGTAAATGCACTTGAGAGTGCAAAAGAAAAAGACATTATTATAATAGATGAAATAGGAAAGATGGAACTTGAATCAAAAAAATTAAGTGAGAAGATTAAAGAAATCCTAGAAATGGAAAAGAATATAATTATGACTTTAAACAAGAAATCAAGAAATCCCATTTTACAGGACATAAGGAGAATGGATGATGTTAGAATTCTTGAGGTTACGCCCATAAATAGAAATATTCTCCCATTTAAGATTCTTAGCATAATAAAGGGCGAACAAATTTGAAATAAAAAGATATATTACTATTTTTAATGAAAATAAAGGAAGGTTTAGTTGAACTTGAAGTAAAATACATTTCAAAAGGGAAAGGCCCAGGAAAAAAATCTGTTGGTTACTATTCCGAGGCAATGGTAATTTCAAGGGATTTAACAGTAACAATTTTAAAAAATTATTTCAATAAAAAATTCAAAGCTTTGGACCTTCTTGGGGGTTCTGGCATTAGGGGATTAAGAATAGAAAAAGAATGCAATGCGAATGTTACAATAAATGATAACAATCCAAAAGCAATAGAAATAATTGAATACAACAAAAAGTTAAATGATTCAAATGCTGAAATAACCAGGTTCAATGCATCAAAATGTATACCTGATGCTTTTTATGAATATATTGACATTGATCCCTATGGTTCACCAGTACCCTTTATCGATCCAGCTATAAAGGCAATAAAGAACCATGGAATTATTGGTATTACAGCAACCGATTTGCCTAACCTTACAGGTACGAACGTTAAAAAAGGAATGAGTCTTTACCATTCAAGTATTATAAGGAATGATTTTAAACATGAATCTGGATTGAGGGCACTAATTGCCTTTTTTGTAAAAAGGTCTGCTGAATATGAATTCTCAGCAATACCATTAATCTCCTATTTTGGAGGATATTATTACAGAATTTTTTTTAAAATGGAAAAGGGTATAAAAAAGTTAGAGAAAAATCTTGAATATGTACAATTAATAAATACCCTTTCAATAAATAAGGTTTTAGGCCCAATCTGGATAGGAAATATACATGATATTGATTTTTTAGAAAAAATGGAAATTCCCGATTATATAAAAAATTTTAATAAAATTAAAGATCTAAAGGGTATCTGGGTTAATGAAAACCCATTGTTTTTTTATTCTTTGGAAAATATTTCCAAATTATTTGGTACAAATATACCAAAGGTTAAGGACGTGATTAATGCATTAATTGAAAGTGGTTTCAGGGCATCAAAAACACAATTTAATCCCATAGGCATAAAAACAAACGCATCTCTTTTTGCATTAAGAAAAATTTTTAATGAAAGATTTATAAAGTAAAAAATGTTTATCAATAAGAAGTTGAGGTGATAAAATATGCAACCAGCACAAATGGCTTATGATCGTGCCATAACTGTTTTCTCTCCAGAGGGGAGATTGTATCAGGTTGAGTATGCAAGAGAAGCAGTGAAAATGGGATCTACAACAATAGGAATCAAGTTCAAGGATGGTGTTGCCCTTATTATAGATAAAAAGGTAAGGAGCAGGTTGATTGATCCTAAAAGCATTGAAAAGATTTACATAATAGATGATCACATAGGTGCTGCATCATCTGGGCTTATGGCTGATGCAAGGGTTTTAGTTGATTATGCAAGGGTCAGTGCACAAGTGGAAAAAATTACATACGATGAAAAGATAGGTGTTGAGGCACTTGTTAAAAAAATAAGCGATTACGTTCAGCAGTATACCCAGTACGGTGGTGTGAGACCATTCGGGACATCCCTGCTAATAGCAGGTATTGATGATTCAGACATTTATCTGTTTGAAACAGAACCAAGCGGTGCTTTTACTGGATACAAAGCATCCTGCATAGGTAGAGGAAGGGAATCAGTTATGGGACTTTTTGAAAAGGAATACAAGGATGACATGGATCAGGAAAGCGCCATTTTACTTGCGCTTAAGGGTTTGAAACAGGTAAGTGAAGACCCAAATCAGCCTCTTGTTGTGGAAATAGGTATAATAACAAGGGGTAAAAACTTTGGTATAATATCCCAGGAAGAGGTTGACAAATACTTAAAAAAACTGAATGAAAGTAAATGAGTGAAAGCATATGGTAAAACTGGATGATGCAATTGTAGCCAGGTATGAGTCAAAGGGCCATAAGCTTGAGATCCTTGTAGATCCTAAGGTAATAGACATGGTAAAAGAGGGGAAAGAAGTAAACATCGTTGATTATATGGTCATCGATGAGGTTTTTAAGGATGCGAGGAAGGGTGACAAGGTTGGGGAAGAGGTTTTAAAAGAGGTTTTTGGAACAACAGATATAAATGAAGTTGCAAAAACAATAATAATTAAGGGGCAGGTGCAGCTCACAACAGAGCAGAGAAGAAAAATGCTTGAGGATAAGAAAAAACAAATTGTATCTGAAATTGCAAAAAATGCAATAAATCCGCAAACAAACGCACCTCATCCCCCACAGAGGATAGAGAAAGCGATAGAAGAGGCAAAGGTACATATAGACCCTATGAGGAGTGTAGAGGAGCAGATTCCTGTTGTTTTAAAAGCAATAAAGGTCATATTGCCAATACGTATAGAGAAGGTTAAAATAGAAATCAAGGTATCTGCAGACGGTTATGGTAAAGTTTATCAGGACATCGTGAGAACTGGAACTTTATTGAAAGAACAATGGCTTAATGATGGTTCCTGGGTAGCTACGGTTGAAATTCCTGCTGGAATTCAGACGGAATTTTTTGATATGCTTAATAAAAAAACGCATGGAAATATTGAAACTAAATTTGTAAAAGGGTGAAAAGAAATGGAAAAAATAAGGGAAATTGTTTTGCCCGGTGAAGAAATCATACTGGGCGAAAATAAACCTGGCAATGGTATATATGTTGAGAATGGGAAGGCATATGTAGAGTATTTGGGTGTAAAATCAATAAAATCTGGATATGTGAATATTATTCCGCTTTCAGGAAGGTATCAGCCACAGAAAGGTGATAAGGTGATAGGAAAGATAGTTGATATAATGTCATCGAACTGGGTTGTTGATATAAATGCGCCCTACCTTGCACCTTTACACGTGAATGATACACCGTGGAAAGTCGATTTTGGTGATACAAGCAAGTACCTTAACGTTGGTGATACAATACTTGCAAAGGTAATGAGTGTAAATGAAGTAAAGCAGGTATGGCTTACTTTGAAAGAACCGGGTCTTAGAAAATTGCAGGGTGGCCATATAATAACTGTTTCACCAACAAAGGTACCTAGGATTATTGGAAAGGATGGGTCCATGATTAAAATTCTAAAGGAAATGACAAATTCTAAAATATATGTGGGTCAGAATGGTATTATATGGGTGGAAGGCACAACAGAATCTATACTTCAGATAGTTGGTGCAATAAGGCTCATAGAAAGGGAAGCTCATATAATTGGTTTAACAGATAGGGTAAAGGAATATTTATCAAAACCAAAAAAGGAGAATGATGTAGAATGAGTGGAATGAAAACTGATATAAAGTTAATTGACGAAAATGGTAAAAGAATAGATGGAAGAACATTTGACCAATTAAGGCCAATAAAGATTGAGGCGGGTATTCTTGAAAGGGCTGATGGATCTGCATACATAGAATGGGGTGGAAATAAAATAATCGCTGCAGTGTACGGTCCAAGGGAAGTTTATCCAAAACATATGCAGGATCCTAGTAAGGCAGTTTTAAGAGCCAGATATAACATGGCAGCTTTTTCAGTGGATGAAAGAAAAAAACCTGGACCAGATAGGAGGTCCATTGAGCTTTCAATGGTTATTTCAAATGCACTTAGTTCAGTTGTATTTCTTGAACAATTTCCCAGAACTGCCATTGATGTATTTATTGAAGTGCTTCAGGCAGATGCTGGAACAAGGATAGCTGGTCTTACAGCAGCTTCAGTAGCCCTTGCAGATGCGGGCATACCTATGAAAGATTTAATAGTCGGATGTGCTGCAGGAAAGGTTGAGAATACAATAGTTTTGGACCTTAATAAAGAAGAGGATAATTTTGGTCAGGCGGATTTGCCAGTTGCAATAATTCCAAGGACAAAAGAAGTTGTACTTTTCCAGATGGATGGTGATATGATAGAAGAGGAAGTAAACAGGGCAATGGACATGGCTATTAATGCATCACTTCAAATCTATGAGTTACAGAAGGATGCTCTTAAAAGAAAATATTTCAACATTGTACAGGAGGATGAGTTACAATGAGTAAATTTACTGAAAGTGTTGTGTCAGAAATTAAAAAAGATTACATTCAGAAGCTGTTATCACAGGGTTCAAGGCTTGATGGCAGGGGTGCTGATGAATACAGGAAGATAGAAATTATTAATAATTTTGTTCCAAGAGCCTGTGGTTCAGCATTGGTCAAAATTGGAAATACACAGGTTCTTGTTGGAGTTAAGATTGAACCTGGTGAACCCTTTCCTGACACACCAGATACAGGTGTATTGAGCACAAATGCTGAACTTGTTCCACTTGCTTCACCCACGTTTGAAGCAGGTCCACCTGGAGAAGAGGCGATTGAACTTGCAAGAGTTGTAGACCGTGGTATTAGGGAAAGCAAAGCTGTTGATCTTGAAAAACTTATCATAAAACCAGGGGAACAGGTATGGATAGTTTTCGTAGACATACATGTTTTAGATTACGATGGAAATCTGTTCGATGCATCGGCACTAGGTTCTATTGTTGCTTTGAAAAATTCAATCGTTCCAGCAAGCAAATTCAATCTGGGTGATGATTTTCCTCTACCTATAGTTCATTATCCATCAACAGTCACATTCGCAAAAATAGGTGGAAATATAGTAGTAGATCCAAATCTTGATGAGGAGAACATTGCTCAAGCAAGGATTACTGTAACAACAGATGAGCTTGGACATGTGCATGCCATACAGAAAGGTCTCGATGGTACATTTAAAATCGAAGAGATTAAGAATACGATTAGCATGGGGATGCGCATTGGCAATAAATTAAGGAATGAATACATTATTAAAGGTGATTAGAATGGCAAAGAGAACAAAGAAGGTTGGAATAGCTGGCAGGTTCGGGCCAAGGTATGGTGTTGCACCCAAGAAACAGTGGAAGGATGTAATGGAACAGAGGATAAGCTATTACATTTGCCCCAATTGTGGTCATAAAACTTTCAGGAGGATAAGCACTGGCATATGGTCTTGTACAAGATGTGGCTATACAATGGCCGGTGGTGCCTATGTGCCATTTGTGAGAAAGGAAGTAGTAAGGGAGGGCAATGAAAATGTCCAGGTTTAGGTGCGCCATTTGTGGAAGAATCCATGAGGGTGAAATTGACGCACAAAACCTTTCCTGCGAATGTGGATCTACCATATTTTACAAGGAAAGGCCAAATATTAAGAGGGTATTTACATCGGATTGAGAAAACTTTTTATAACGATTGCCATGGTGATTATAGACCCCTCAAATAGAGGATGGTGAAAACATATATGCGTATGAGCTTGAGCAACGAATCAAAAAGGGATTTAATTGTTCTAGTGTTAATGATATCCATAGTTCTCCTAGGTCTATTTCTCAGGACCTATTATATTGCAGTGCCTTCCATACAAAATGGATTTGCCGTTTCGGGAGGATCAGACTCCTATTACCATGAAAGGGTAATCAATTATATCGTTGCCACAGGCCATCAGCTCATACATGATCCCATGCTGAATTATCCTCTTGGTATGAATGATCCTAGACCACCTATATTTGAGTGGTCTGTAGTAGCCATGGCATATTTGTATCTTCCTTTTGTAGGAAGCATGAGCAATGCCATAGGTTATTCATTAGTGATGATTTCAGCAATTTTTGGAGCATTGATTGCTATTCCTATGTACCTTCTAGGCAGGGAGGTATTCAACAGAAGGGTAGGCATAATAGCCGCATTCCTTATTGCAACAAGTGCAGCAAATATGATGAGGAGCGTGGCATCATGGGGAGGTTATGATGTAACAATACTATTCTTTGCAGTATGGACATGGTATTTCCTCTTAAAATCATTAAAAAGTATTAATTATGCTGTATGGATAGAAAATTATTTTTCACTCTCTAGCTGGAAGAAGGGCACAAAGAAATTCTTTAGTGAAAATAAAAAGGCAGCGGTTTATGCTGCTCTCTCTGGAATTAGCCTTGCAACAGTTACATTAATGTGGCAGGGCTTTGCTTATGTTGAAGCCATAATTTTAATTTACCTTGTTATCCAGGTATTTTACAACAGGTTCAGAAACGTATCTTCTTTCCATATACTATGGATTACCATAATAATAGGTTTATTTACCTACCCAATTTCAGTTCCATACTATTATGCCGATGTATCTAACATATTTACAAACACATATTTCGCAACACCACTTTATTTGCTTCTTTTCACAATAGTCTTAATTCTTTTCATTCAATTAACATCAAAATGGCCCTGGACATTTACATATTCCCTTGCATCAATTTTCATAGCAGGAATTGTACTTATTGGCTATTTCTTTGTGCCATCAATAATGAGCTACATCTATACTGGTGAGGGTTATTTTGTGAAGTCCCCTATATACTCTACAATAGCTGAGGCTCAAGCGCCAAGCCTCGGTGAAGTAATAATGAACGTGGGTGTGGGTGTATTCTTTATTTTTGTAGCTGGTCTAATATTCATGCTTTATGATATGAGAAAGAATAGATCTGAATATTATTTATTCTTCATAATATTTTCAATAGTTTCTGTATATATGGCATTTTCAGCAGCGAGGTTCATTTATGAAGCATCACCAGCATTTATTATACCTGCAGCATATATGCTTGACATAATAATTACAAGGATTAATGTTCATGAAATCGGTCAAACATTCAGATCATTCTCATTCTCATGGAAAACAGCGCTTAGAAAAGGTTTGAAATGGTCAAAGATAGCTGCAATTATTCTCATTGCATTTTTCATAATATTTCCTAACATGTGGGGTGCAATAGATTCTGCAATTCCTTACAATACAAAAAATACATACGACAAGCAAATATACAATGCAATGCCTCAGGTATTAAGGCCTCAAAATTATACTCCTCCATGGTATCTGGGGGCATATGGTGTTGAACTTGATACAAACCAGACTGATCCGTGGATATCCGCCCTAAATTGGTTGAGTACTCAGGATACAAATTTGCCACCTGCACAACGGCCTGCATTTCTTTCATGGTGGGATTATGGTTTCCAGGAGATACAGCAGGGCCAGCATCCAGCCGTCGCAGATAACTTTCAGAACGGTTACCAGATTGCCGGCCAATTTATAACTGCCCAGAATGAAAGCCAGGCAATTGCATTGATGATTGCAAGGCTGCTAGATAGTTCCCTGTTCAACGCCACTTATGGCCCTCAGGTAAGGCAGGCTCTCGTTCAATATCTGGGGCAAAATGAAACAGATAAGATAATTTCATATTACACTAACCTGTCAAAGAACCCAAAGCCTTACATAGAAGAAGTTTTAAACAACCCGTCTTACTATGGTAACTATTCCACGGATCTCTTAACGGATCTTAGCATTTCCCCAGGATTCTCAATTCCAAACACAAAATACATTTTGGTAAAGGCCGATCTATCAAATAATTATCCTGAAAGTACGCTTGTAAATCTCTACGATGATATTGAAGCAATCACAGGTCTTAGCATAGGATACTTCGCAACTGATTACAGGTTATTCCCGTTCTCAGGAATGAATACAGGTATATTCTATGCACCCGCATATCTTTCAGGAAGAGTCACGCAAAATGTTAACGGTGAAGTAATTCCAACAGATTTTTATACTATTCAGGCAGTAGCATCGGATGGAACCACCTACCCATTAAATCAAACACCTCCCAACGCTCAAATTGTTAATTATCAAATCACATACAAGACTATGTTCTTTAATTCCATGCTATACAGGGCCTTTGTAGGTTATTCTGGCCTTAATCTTGGCATAGGTCCATACATACCAGGTCTTTCATCCCAGATGCAGTATTATCCAATAATGCCTGCCTGGAATTTGACGCATTTCGAGGTTGTTTACTCGATATCATTTTGGAACCCTTACAAAGATTATAAAAACCATACAAGTGCCTGGAGGCCTGTACCTCTGCAGGAAGCATATTATCTTCAAAAGACAAATAATGGAACAGTTGTATTAATGCCTCCAGCAAATGATACATTGCCCCAGGATGTTGTTATATTGAGGTATTATCCGGGTGCAATTATTCAGGGGAGGGTTATGCTTCCAAACGGACAACCCATGGCCAATGTTCTTGTTACGCTATATGATCAATATGGAATTCCGCATACATACGCCTATACAAATTCATCCGGTTATTATGAGCTGTATGGTGTGGCGGGGAATGATACAATAGAGGTTTCAACGAATGGAGGCTTTAATAAGCTTTTCCTGAGTGAAAATACAATCCTTGCATCGAAACAGATATACATCAGTGAGGATCAGGCCTTAAGGATACCTACTGCCATTTATCCAAATGGTACACCAAATTATTATATTTACCAGAACTTCATTATAAATAGTTCATCATTTGATGGTCTGGCATATTATGTTCAGGGAAAAAATAGCACATATCAGCCAGGTGAACCTGTTTTAAGCGGAGGTATATTATACCTTGAAAATAGCACATATAATTTGAAATACTCAACAACAATTACAAGTACTGGTTATTTCAGATTTACAAATATACAGCCACATACCTATAATGTGTATCTCTCCTTAAATGGTACTTTAAATTATGTTATGAATGTAACATTAACACCAAATAAGAATATTACAAAAGACGTTGCATTGAATCCTGATATAATAAAAGGTGTAATTATATTACCAAATGGCCAGCCTGCTATAAATGCAAATGTTTATTTGATGGGTAATAAAACATTAAAAACTGAAACAAACATATATGGCGGTTATATATTTTATTTGCCTCCGGGCAATTACACTCTCAGAATTTCATATCCGGGATATTATGCGCCTAATAAAAAAATAAACTTCAATGCATGGAATCAAACAGATACGGAAAACATCCAATTAGAAAGTGCATACTATCTTAATGGAACAGTGCTTTTGAATGGAAAACCCGTTAAGGGTGCCTTTGTAAGGTTTACAGACGAATTTAATTTCTCCAGCAATCAGATGATAGTTACAAACAACAGCGGTATGTTTTCATTGTTGCTGCCGCATGATTATTATTCCATATATATTGACTATTTCAGCAATAACTCACATTACATATATTTTGGGAGTTATATGCCATTAGAAAATAATTCAATGAATTTTATTCTTGAAAAAGCAGTGACCTTAAGCGGATATGTTAAATATAACAATACAAATATTGGTGATGCGGGTCTGATGCTGTTTTCAGGCCAGAATTTCATCAGGGCTTATTCAAACGGATCGGGTTATTATATGGTATATGTAATACCTGGCATATACAATATAGGTGTTCTTGGCTATAATGGATCATCGACACAACCATATGCTTATTATTCCCAGATAATAATTACTGGTAATACGTTTCTCAATATTCAATTACAAATGACAACATCAATAAGTGGTATGATTCTTTACAAGCAAGAAATTATTAAAAACGGAATAGTTTTTCTCGAAGGTTCAAATGGCATCTATTATGAAACGAATATTGCTGCCAACGAAAGATTCCAGCTTTATACAACATTTACCGATTACGGGTTGATTGCAGTTACCTATGGATACAAGGTAAGTTCTATAAGTTATATTAAGCAGAATATAACAATAAATGTACTTCCAGAAAATGTCACATTATCTGGATCTGCATCATATAATCATATTTACAATGGCCCTATTTATATCGAATTTTCCTCCAGTACAGGAGTTTACAAAACGAAGGTAATAAATGGAGAATATTCTATTGTTATTCCTCCGGGCACATATAATGTAACTGCAATAACCTATGGGACATATGGCAGGATTTCACCTGGAACAATTGGCGTTAACATTGGCGAACTCCATCAATCATTTAATTTTAACATCAATATTTCTGCAAGTGTTTCACTTATACCATTTGTTAAAAATATATATTGGTTCAACATGAACGGAACGCTCGTAAATGCAGGAAACAATGTAACAATGCCTGTGGGTAATTACACTGTTTATGCTTTTGGCTCAAACCAGGCAGAAATAATAGGTCTTTCTATTTCAAACAGCAGCATATACTCGTTGAACCTTGAGAATGCATATTATGAGAAAATATACATAAATAATTTTACGGGTTCGATAAACCTTACCATAATTTACAATGGCCTGAAGATGATAAAGCCCGTAAATGGTTTTACAGAACTATTATTACCTGTAGGTTATTATAAATTTTATGTAAGTCAGATAATTGATTCAAATATTCCTTTTGAATATTTTGGTCAAAACAGCACATATATTTTCTCGAGCTCATCTGTGAATATTAATGTTCAGAAGGTTCCTTATCTTTCAAATATTTATGGGTATGTTATGTACAGCAATGAACGCTTATCATTTGCTACAATTTATTTCTTCGGCAATGGTAATGTTTACAAAATTTCATCCTTATCAAATGGATATTATTCTATAAGCTTGCCGCCTGGATATTACACCATATATGCCTATTATATATCTTCTGAGCAATTCTCTTTTGTTGGAAATATTAAATTATTTGGAAATTCAACAATCAATAATAATCTTTATTTGAATCAGGGATATCATTTAACAATTTTATTCACCGCAGCGAATCAAACCTATAATGGGCCTTTTAACATAACTACATCATCAGGATCAATGGCATTTAATTCAACCAATGGACTATTTTCTATTATTCTCCCAGCAGGGAATTATACACTTTATGCAAACACAACAATAATGGAATATGGTATGAATGTCAAGTATGAACTGAATAGGACATTTAATTTAACAACAAATTCATATGTAAATGCTTTATTTAATAGGATAAACATAGATAAAATAGACATGAAAACGATCACACCTACAATAACAGCATCTGTAGGTCAGAATTTAACATATAACATAAGTGTGAGCAATGACGGTAACAGACCTGAAAATGTTTCACTGGAAGCAATAGGCGTATGGAATGTTTCCTTCTCCCAGAAATCATTATCCTTACTACCTGGTCAATCAAAGAGCGTTTTTGCCTATGTGGAAGTCTCTGATAAGGCTAGCCTGGGTGTAAATTCCATTTCCATAAGGGGTATATATCATACGGATATGATTGCTGAAACACATATATTCGTAAATGTTACAGTATTCCACAATGTTTCATTCCAGTGGGGGAATCCATATATATATGACAAATCAGTATATGTGAACCTTACAATTATTAACCATGGCAATGTTGTGGAGAATTTTACCATGTCCTTGCTTAATTCCATTGCATTGAAATCCCTTGGTTGGAACTATACAATTATGTATAATGGTCATAACCAGACAAATATAAATGTATATCAGTGGTCAAGCAGCACTATTACAATAGTACTTTCTCCAACGAGAACAAATAATGCACAGGTATTCCCAGTTACATTTTCTGGAATATCCCAGAATATACAGTATACTACCACAAAGGTAATAAAATTGCCACAGGTAAATGCTATAAAAACTAACATTTCAGTTGGAAATATTTCATATGTTATTCCATCAACATCTAACCTTATGCTTGAGCTAATCATTGCATCCATAATTGCCGTATTTGCAATTCTTTTATATGTGGCACTAACAAGGGTGAGAAAATGAAATTAAAACATATAATGATTATATCAATAATCATACTTTCACTTATGCTTCCAGTTAGCCAGGCAAAACCCATTTCCGTTAATATTTCCGGACCTATGACAGTGGGTGTAAATGGCACATATCAATACAAAATCATTGTCACAGGCTTTTTTACCGAATACGGTTTCCATCTTTTTTTAACTGGGTCAAATCTTACTGGTGCAACCAAAACTGAACTTTACGGTTATTCAAACACATCTAATGTTTTCTATGTTAACATTACATTTCCATCAATCCCTCAGACAGTTTATATCTATGTAATGGGCATTGGTTATTTGAATGGGTCATCACCACAATACACGATTTCATATTTGCAAGTAAAAGTTGTTAAATCAGTGCCTATTTCAGTGGTAATTAAAAATCCCAGCCAATATGAAATCAGCAATATAACAGTAACATTTTTGCTCAACGGAAATTATATAGGCAGTTCCACAATCTCATCAATAGCCCCAAATGGAACTGCGAATGCAACACTATATTATGCAGGTAATTTTACAGAGGGTGTTAATGTGATTACAGTAAGAATAAATTCACAGGTACTTAAATTTTCAAATGGATCAAACTCAACACAGATCTATTTCAATTATGGGCCTTTACCAAATTATAGCTGGGTATGGTATACATTTGCAGGTGTACTCATAGTTGTCATATTTCTTATAGTTTTATTCAGGCCTGGTAAAAAGATGCCGTCCATGCCAAAATGGAAAAAATAAAATTATTTTTTTTGAATTTTTATTGCATTAATTAAATCCATTTCACCCTTTAGAACTTTTATAGCTAATTTTTTGGAAATTGTTATGGTATTATTGCTAAGCATTCTGCTTCTCCTCTGTATTTCCATAATTTCTCCTCTTTTGAATCTTATTTCCATTCTTTTATTTACCTTTTCACCCTTTTTCATTGCAATTTTTTTTGCAGCTCCAATGTTCCTATTCTTAATAGGCGATGTTCCAGATTCATCTACAATTTCTATTTCAAAATCATCATATATATCATTTATAATTTTATTTCTATCAGGAATATCACCCATACCTATTCTTATTAGCATTCTGTTTGGTGAATAATCTTCTTTTATAGAATTTAATATTTTTTTGAGCTGACCCAGTTCACTTAGCTCAAATTCTTCAAGGTTTATGCCATCTCCAACAACGACCATACCTGTTCTTAGGCCAGGATCGATGCCAACAATTATTTCATTGAATCTTTCCTTGCCATAAATTTTACTCAATGAAATTCTAATCGCTTTCTTTATATCCTCCAAAATAATCTGGTTTTTAAAGTTTCTATCCTTATCTGTAAGAATAACAGAAATATTTTCATTTGAATCCTGATGTAAATCTACAAAATCGATTTTCCTTTTTTTCAATTCTTCAACAAGCTCGAAATATTTTTTAAAATCTTCAACATATATGCCCAATTTCATTTGATTTACCTATACAAAATAATATTTAAACATTTTTCTCACAAAATGGTTTCAATGGGCAATTATCGCATTTTGGTACCTTCTTGCAATAAGTTTTACCCAGTTCAACAAGCAGGGCGTGAAATTCTTTTAATTTTTTAACATCTCTATTAAGATATTCTTCCACTTTATTTTTAATGAATTCATAATCCATATCTGTGTTGAAACCAAATCTTTTGAAAATTCTAAAGGTATATGCATCTACAACGAAAGCCGGTTTTTCCATCGCATAAAGAATAATTGAGTCTGCAGTTTCTTTTCCAATTCCCTTCTGTGACAGTAAAAATTTCCTCGCATCATCATTTTCTATTTTTAAAAAATCCTCGAAAGATCCATATTTAGATTTAATTTCCAAAAGTATGTTTTTTAGTCTCATTGCCTTTTGATTGTAAAAGCCTGATGATTTTATAGCCATTGCTAGATCCTTTTCATCCAGATTCAGAATCATTTCAAAAGACATTAAATTTCTTTTCTTTAAATTTGTAATACTCTTTTCCACATTTTTCCATGTTGTATTCTGTGTTAAAATGGCACCAACAAGTATCTCAAACTTAGACTCACCTGGCCACCAACCCTGAGGCCCAAATGAATTATAAAGAATATTATAAATGTCCAGGACAGTATAATTATTTTTGTTTTTCAAGGAATTCATCCTTGATCTTTAATGGATCTTTTTCAACAGGAGAAATCAATGCCCAAAAATTTCTGGGTCCATTCGGGAACATTATTATATTCCCTTCTACACCAAATATTGCAAGCAGGTGAGGATCCTTAAAATGAAGTTCGTCGTAGGCTGTTGAGGCACCGCCAAAAACAGTAGCACACATAATTGAAAACGTCTCTTTATCAACATAATCAGGAAGAATACCATCTTCAATTGTCCCATCCCTCCTTATCAAAGATGCCCCAATCAGACCTAGATCCTTAATTATTTGATCGGTTATCATAACTTCAATCACTTTTTATTAATATGAATCGTATTGTAAAACATTTTATAAACTTTTCCATTTGGGACCATTAAAGATTTAATTAATTATATTTCAAGATTACAATGTTGTTACGTAAATTCTATCTCCTGTAACTACAAATGTATGCTCAAATTGAGACACCATACCCTTCTTTTTTTCTTTTAGTATGGGGAATTTATAAACATTTTTGCTTTTTAATAATTTATCTATTACTCTTTCAGGCATAGGGAAATAATTATAAATCCACCTTGTACAGAAAGGCAGTGTTTTGAATTTTTCATACACATTTCTTGTATCATCATCCTCCTTAATTATTTGCATAATGTTTCCAAACCTGCTTTCCCTGACAAAGCCTTCACCATTTGTTGCAAAAGGTTCTATTGCAAAGGCCATTCCAACTTCTATTGTGCTGGATGTACCATCATCATAGTTTGGTATGCTTAATCCAGCATGCAAAATATACTTTTTCAATTGATGACCGGTAAGATTATAAATTGGCTTAAAACCAAAAAAATTTATTGAATTTTCAATAATTTTTCCTATTTCTCCAATTCTTATCCCTGGTCTCAATGAAATCATTACATTTTTAAGTGCTGTTTCACTTGCCCTTGATAAACTTGAATTACTTTCCTTTCCTATTTCGACAGTGACGGCAGTATCAGCAATATAACCGTCAATATGTGCTCCAAGATCCAGTTTAACAATATCGTTTCTGTTAAATATTCTTTTATCATTTCTATCAGGTGTGTAATGTGCTGCTTCATCATTTATGCTCAAATTTACAGGAAAAGCTAATCCCGCACCTCTTTTAATTATAAAATTCTCTACATCTTCAGCAACTTTTTCAGCTAATTCCCCATCTTTTAAAATACTAATTCCAAATTTTATGGCATCTGAAGCTATTTTTCCCGCTTTTACATATTTTTCAATTTCCTCTTCACTTATTGCCATATAATTCCATCACCCAAGAGAATGGAATTGCCCCCTCCCTTATTAGTTTTGGCTCTTCTTTTGTCAAATCAACAACAGTAGATGGAATGCCTGAACAGGGACCGCAGTCAAGGTAATACTTTATTTTATCGCCTAACTGTTCATATGAGTCAATAACATTGATAGGATTTTTACCACCATGCAGATTAGCACTTGTTAACGTTACTGGCCCAACCCTTTTTATTATTTTTTTAATTATCTCATTTCTTGGTATCCTTATACCAACAGTTTCTCCTGCTATATGTTCTGGAACGGACCTATTTTTTAAAACAACAGTTACAAGATAGCTCCAGTCCCTGCTCAATATTTTATTTAAAAAATCATTAATAAAAGCTATTTTTTCTAAACTCTCTAAATCATATACCCCTACAGGTACAGGAATTGATGAAGATCTACCTTTAAGTGAATAAATTCTTTTTGAATTCTCCGAAAATATGCTTATAGACAAAGCATATAATGTATCTGCCGGTAAAACTGCAAAATCATCCCTTACATAATCAGCAATTTTATCCGCATAATCGCATTTGTATATCAAGAGCGCCGCCGGTCGGATTCGAACCGACGACCGCCCGGTTAACAGCCGGGCGCTCCACCAGCTAAGCTACGGCGGCTTTCTTTCAAGATTAAAACAAAAATGTATTAAAACTTTTACTTTTGGGACTTTCCTATCTTAGAAAATTTTGCCAGCAGAGCATCCAGCCCAATTTTTTCATTTGCACCTTCAATAATCCTGAATTCTATGTCAGCCATTGTTTCCAAAAGTTCAACCATTTCCTCTTCGGGTATAGATATTTTATATAATTCACTGTGAATCTGTTTAATAACATCCTCAGCGGCTATGCCATATTCAACGATCATTTTGTCAAGTAATTCTCTTGCACCCAAAAAATCACCATTAAGAGATTTTTCAAGCAATTTTCTTACTACATCCCTGCTTGCTAATCCAGAAGCCTTGTATATTATGTCTGAATCAATTTTTTGATCCATGCTGGCTGCTGCCTGAAGAATATTTATTGATTTTCTCATATCCCCATTAGCCACAATGTAAATTGCGTCAAATGCATCATCTTCAAGTTTAATATTTTCCTTTTCGGCGATATATTTTAACCTTTTTTCAATGTCCTCCTTTGCCAATGGTTTAAATCTGAAAATACTAGCTCTAGATTGAATGGGTTCTATGATCCTTGAAGAATAATTGCAAGAAAGTATAAATCTGCACGTTTTAGAAAATTTTTCCATTGTCCTTCTTAGGGCCGCCTGTGCATCTGGAGTTAAATGATCAGCTTCATCTAGGAATATTATTTTAAATCCTATATCATTTGATGGTGCTGTTCTAGCATAATCTTTGATCTGTATTCTTACCGTATCTATCCCTCTTTCATCACTAGCATTGAGTTCATTAAAACTCGATTTCCAGTCCTCGCCAAAAAGGCCGATTGCCAGCGCGATGGCGCTTGTTGTTTTACCTGTTCCGGGTGGGCCTGCAAAAATTAAATGTGGCATGTTTTTTTCTTTTACATATGATTTTAATCTTTCCACGATGTAATCTTGACCTACAATATCATCCAGTTTATTTGGTCTGTATTTTTCGACCCAAACGTCCTCCATATTATATGTACACCAAATTTGTTTATTACTTAACATTATATTATTCTTTTCATTTTTTTAATATTGTAATTTTTTAATAAAAATTTATTTAAAATAAGAATGCGTACCAAAAAGTATTTAATAACGAATAGTTTCCCTTTCTTAATCCCTAAGTTTGGAGGGATGATATTTGAGATCATTTAATGCAAAAAGTGCAATGGCTTTAGTGATTATTTCGGTGTTCCTAGTGAGCTCTATGTTTGTTCCAGTAATTTCCAGTGCCCAAAATTTAAAAACAGGAAATGTGAATATTGGAGTGATGTATTATGATACAGTTACCCATGAAAAGGATTATCTTACAGGAATAACTGTGAATCTATTGGATTATTCTGGGCATGTTATATCATCCCAGGTTTCTAACCCAATTGTAACATTTAACAACGTACAGATTGGAAATTACATATTGCAGGTTTTACCACAAAAGATTGGTAATTATGTATATAGTTTTGATTATACGCAGATTACCGTAACAACCTCTGGAGCAAATATCACAAATATTGTTGTTCAGAGAACTCCATTAGATGAACTTGTAAATGTAACAATACTTAACAGTGGTACACCTCTTGTGGGCGCTCAGGTAAGTGCATTCACATCTTATAATCTCCAGTTTTTCTCAGGTTTGACAGGATCCAAGGGTAACATAACATTTAATGCTACACCTGGTTCCTTTATACTTGTAATTACAAATAATAACGGTGGATCTATTAAAAATTATTACATGAATGTTAATGCCCCATACTCAGGATCCATTGACATAGGAAATTTTTATCACATTTTCGGTATGGTGGAGGACAGCTCTACAGGTGCATTGGTTCCAAGTACCGTTCATATAAGTCTTTTTAATCAGGGTATTCTTTGGGATACACTTAACTTTAACAATGGAATATTTGATTTTTACATATCAGGAGGTCCTTATACAATAATATTAACAGCAGATGGATATTCAATTACTAGTATTCCATATGCCTCTGGATATTATGTAGTTACACTAAATAAAACTTACAATTACTATAATTACAATTATGGAATTTCTTCGGATTTCAAGCACATATATTTAAATGAAACATTCTATTTAAATAATAAAACAACAATACAATCATTGCCATACTCATCGATGACCATTCTTTATTACCAGCTACTTTACAATAACATGGATCAGCAATCATTCGCTCAGTTCCTTCTTCATTCATTATCATATTATTCAAGCAATTTACTTACAGTTTCAAATTATATTTATTCATTAGAAAGTTCATCAGTAGGAAGCTTTTCCATAAATTATAATGGTTTTTATGTAACAATATCCTCTGTTTATTATAATAGTTCTGTAAATGCTTCAAAGATACTCTCTTCTAACGGATACATACCAATATATATGAATGTAATGCAGAATAATGTTTTCGGTGCTTCAAATGTATATAACTACAGCGTATCCATACCGAGCAGTTATGAACTATCTAATAATGTCATAGGTGCGAAAGAAAGCGGATATATAAATAACCTGAAGATTACAAATGCCACATCCACATCTATTGAACTTGACCTTAAGTTGAGAAAGGCACCCGAAATCATCCTTGGATCTAGCACATTCTTGATGTATTGGGCTGGTATGTCTCCAGGAAATTATATCCTCAATAATAGTGCAAGCAATTTCACTGTTGTTGTTCCAGCTAATAAGGTGGTATCCTACAATGCTAGCCTAGCTGTAAGGGACATGGTAAGGGATCAGTATTCCTGGACGCAGATGATGTTTAACTGGTCTTTCGATGGTTCAATGGTATCAAGTGGTATAGGTGATGCTAACATATCCTATTCATTAGCACCTGGTATACACACCCTCAATCTTGCTGTTACAGATGTTGGAAATAACGTAAATTCAACAACAATTAAAATATATGCTGACGGTGCTTATCCCTCGAGTAATTCATTCATCAGTTATTTAAATAATCCGAATAAATATTTGATATCCTGGAATGTATATGCAAACAATTCTATTTACTATATATACAATGGAACCGGAACCTCTGCAAATATTGTAAATGGCCATATAATACTTGGGCAAATAGTAATAAATGAAAATATGGAAATTTTACTTAGGGTAAAATCCATTCAGGATACAATAAATGGTGTAATACCTTCTCATGAAATAACTACGGTTGTCTGGCATATAAACAATGTAAAATTTGTTGGAATGAGCATTAATTATACATTCACATACCCAACAAGGGACACAAGAGATTGGATCAATGTGAGCTATTCAGATCAGGTCGGGAATAATGTCACTGTTTCAATACCTGTATTTGTGAAGGATACAGTTAAACCAGTTCCAATAATTATATTCCAGAACTCCACAAATGCAACAGTTTCACAAATATCCCAGAACCAAACAGTTATTTTTAACGGAACGAAGTCTTATGATCCACAGAATGGAACGATTGTATCCTACAACTGGACAATAAAAAATGCATCTGGTAAGGTCTTGTCTGCAAATTCTACAAATTTTACAATTGTTTCTGGATCCTTTACATCAAGCAAGTTAACAGTTAAATTCAATATGTATGGCACATATTCAATTATCCTAAACGTATCCGATAGGTCGGGTAATTTTAATACTACTATGAGATCATTAAATGTGGCGCCAGTTGCACCAGATTTATTGATAAATAATGTTACATGGCAGGGAAATTTAACAGCTGGTTCTGCTGCAACATTCTTTGTAAATGTGACCAATACGGGTAACGCACCAGCAACAAAATATTATCTTGCACTATACGTAAATGGCAAAGAAGTTTCAAACATTACCTATTACAATCTTGGAGTAAACAAAACAGCAAAACTTAACATATCCTGGACACCTTCATCATCTGGGAATTATACATTGAAATTTGTTGCATATTCACCTCAGGAACCGCCTATGTATCTTGGAGACAATGTTCAAACAAAGGTTGTACCAGTTCAGGAAGCAGCCTGGGTACTCCCAGCAACAATTATAGGCATTATTGCAGTTATTCTTATACTTGCATTCATAGGTTGGAGAATTAAGAAGGGTGGATCAGCAAAATTTGCAAAGAAATCTAAGCCCCAGGAAAAAGAACAGAAGAAATCAGGATTATTGCACAAAAAAGAAGAAAAATAAACAAATTTTTTTAATTTTTATTTTCCATTTTATCAACATTTTCTTGTTTTATTTCTTCCTGTCTTTGTTCTTCCTTCTTTTCCTCTTTCTTTGGTTCATAAATTTCAATAAACCTTAGTTCTTTATTCGTATAATCCCTTAAAGTACCTACAAGAAAATATTTTGCAGTTATCCATTCGTTCCTATACTTGCAGCTTTCTGCAAGTATTATTTCAATATGATCTTCAAAATCCTTAACCTTGAATTCATTTATGTCTCTTCCATAACTTGCTTCTATTAACGCAAGTGTCTTATTTTCTATACCCTCAACTATTTCTCTTACTATGAATTTATAATGTAATTTTTTACCTGCTAGTGGATTATTATAATCAACCAAAATTCTTCCAGGTGAAATGGAAAGAACCTTACCAGTCATTCCATTTATTGTTACAAATTTTCCGACCTCAGGTGTTATCTTATTTTTATCGAATTCCTTATAGGAATGTATTTTAAGTAATGAAGGGTTTCTTGCACCATAAGCCTGTGAGGGTTCAAGCAAAACATCATATTCCTTTCCTATATCAGACTTCATTATTTCATTTTCCAGTGCTTCCAGAACCATTTTTTTACCGAGGATTATTACCTCTGGTGCATATCTTCTATTGGGGTCATGAATACCATTATCTTTAGCCACCTGTTCTATAGTAGTTTTGTAAATCTCCTCCTTATCCTCTTCGACTGTCCAAAGCGTATAATCCAATCTTATAATATCACCATTATTCATGATTTCTCACATCCATTCTTGATTTAAAACCAATATATAAAAATGATATTTAATCCTTTCATTTTAAAAAAATAAGAAAAAAATTATTGTTTATCTGGGAGTTCCCTTAAATTTTTAATTGGAACATAGATCATAAGAATCATTGCAAGTGTTATAATTGCAAGCCCAATAGCCTCCACATACCATGATAAAGTAATTAAATAGATCAGTACACCTTCTGCTCCAAGACCTGTTCCAAGAAGAAATAGGTATGCATTAAAGTTTGAATATTTAGACTCATTATTTATGAAAAGCAAAAAGGCAAGAAGCATTCCTGCAAGAACTGGCATGAAGAAAAATGCGAACATCAAATGGGCGTTGGTATACGCCATGTCATAGAGATATCCAGGTCCTCCATTTGGCGGCGTCCCCTGCGACCCAAAACCATAGTAAGCCTCATTGAATTCAATAATATATCCTACACCTATCATCACGAACATTGTTGCAATCCATGTAATTAATTCGGTAATTTGCAATAATCTTGCACTTCTTTTGTTGGATAGTATGAAATAAATGCCAACAATTGAAATTAAAGCTCCTATGCCGATCAAGCCAGTTTGCGAATCATCAAGGGCAAGGCCGTTCATACCATAGGGGCCGGATGTAAATATTGCAGGTATTGAATATGTTCCAAATGAAGATATAACATATAGATATGTCATACTGATTGTTCCAAAAATGGATATGACCATGCCTAAATTAACTATATTTCTCTTCCAACCTGATAGGTTTTCATAACCAAACGAAAGTGCAGCCAATGCAACAATACCCCCCATGACTGCAGGAAGCATTTCGTGTGAATGCGAAGTAACAAGATTGCCTAAAAATGTTTGGAGACCACCCCAGGAATTCACGAATGAATTGAACCATGTGATTGATGTGAAACCATAAAGATTACCATATTCATATATCATACCCATTATTGCTGCTAATCCGGCTGAGACTGTAGCCAGAAGCAAAAGTATATGCGCCCCCCAAATTTTCTTAAATTTATCCTTTGATTTAAAAGGGAAAATAAGAAGTCCTATAAAGAAAAATAATGTTAAAAGAAGCATCCAGATATCCCTTAAACCTTGAATGACATAATCTGCCAACTGGGTAGAAGAGGGATAGAAGAAAATAAGGCCAAGTATATTCAAAACAAGCAATGGTATAGTGCTAATGCTTATTGAAATTATAATTTTTTCATTTAATTTTAGTATATATGCTGCATATAAAATCAGCAATAATGCAAGGGGAATCATAATTGTATGGTAATAATTTACAACATCAAGTGTGAAATCACCGAGCTGGAACCATGTCACCCCTGGTATCAATGGACTTATGGCTAACATCACTGCAATGTATATTATAAGGGCTATTATGTTGAATTTTGTATTTTTAAATATTCCATTTTTATCCATGATTATCACCAATACTTTAATGAAATTAAGATATATAAAATTTTTTTTTCGAAATTCGTTTTTATAGTAACAATGATAAAAGTAATAAAAAGGGTATAGGTATATCAAATTTAAATAAATCGTCAATATTCAATTTGTTTAAAAAAGGCAATCTAATAAATAGAAGTAATATTATCAAAATAGAAAAAATTATTTTTATTAAGGATCCCTTGGAGAAAATTAAAAGAAATATTGATGATAGGATGTAAAAAATGGCCGTTGGAAAAATAATATTTCCTTTAAGTAATACAGGTATGGATTTTATTCCTACCTTATCATCAAAATCTCTGTCCTGATTTTGATAAATGATATCAAAGCCAGCAATCCACAGGGATACAAATATCATTAGATAATATACATCCATAGAAACAGGAAAAGATCCTTTTGCTCCTATATATCCTCCTAAAACAATAATTCCAATTGAAAATCCAAGGAAAATATGTGATATTGCATAATATTTTTTTGTTTTGGGATATATGTAAAAAAATAAAAGAATGATTGGAGCAAATAAACCAGCTAATAGATTCAACATTAAAGATGATAATTCAAAAATAATACAAGAAATAATGAAAATCAGATATGCTTCTTTGATAGAAATTTTACCTGTTACAAGTTCTCTACTCTTTGTTCTTGGATTTATCCTATCCAGTGGTAGATCCTCAATCCTATTTATAACCATTCCAGCAATCCTTGCGGCAATTGCTGCAATTGTTATTAGTATGAAGATTTTTAATGTAAATATATTAGCTAAAAGCATACCAGCATAGCCGAAAGGCAGATCAAATAAAGTATGTTCTATTTTAATAAATTTCAGGAAATCTTTTAAATTCTTTTTGGATGCTTTCATAACAAACCATATTTCTTAAGTTTTTTATTTATCTCATCATCATTGTAATCGTAAATCCTTTCTGGCCATGTTTTAAAAAATCCCTCATTTTTATCTTTATTTGTTGCATCTATGATCATTTTACCTCCAGCATTCTGAAACAATGATGCATGGTCAAGTGAATCTGCTACAGAAAGTTTTATTATTTCAACATCCCTAGCAGGATCAGTTCTAGTTGCAATTGCCCACATTACTTCCTTTCTATCCCTTATGTTGATGTCCTTATCCACAACAATTACATATTTTGTGAACATCATTTGGCCCATAGACAGTATAGACATTGCAACTTTTCTCCCTTGACCAGGATATTTTTTGTCTATTGAAATAATTGCAACATCATTGAACAGTCCTTCTTCTGGTAAAAATAGATCAACAATCTCTGGATTTTGGAATTTTATTATTGGCAGGAAAATTCTCTGTATTGCATCACCAATTACAACATCTTCGTTCCACAATTTTCCAACGACCGTTGCATGATAAATCAAATTCTTTCTATGAAATATTCTTTTTATATGAAAAACAGGATATTTTTCAACGGGAGTATAATACCCTGTGTGATCTCCAAATGGACCCTCGTCCTTTTCTTCATCTGGATCCACATATCCCTCTAGAACTATTTCTGCATTAGCAGGATAATAAAGATCAACAGTTTCTCCTTTGACAACTTCAACATTCTCACCCATTAAAAGTCCAGCGAATGCAAGTTCATTCATACCTTCCGGAAGAGGAGCAATAGAACTGAAGAGTATGGATGGATGAACACCTATTGCAACAGCAACATCAAGAGTCTTTCCCAGTTTTTTTGCCTTCATCAAATGCATATTTCCAGTTTTCTGCTTTTGCCAATGCATACCTGTTGTTTTTCCATCGTAGACCTGCATTCTGTAAACACCTGCATTGTACTGTCCGTTTTCAGGATCCCTTGTTATTACAACAGGCCATGTAATGTATTTACCACCATCCTTCGGCCAGGTTTTTAATATTGGTAGGTTTTGAAGATCTAAATCATCTTTCATATCCTTTACCGGTCCACTCTCCCTTAAATTTGGTGATAAATTTTTTAGATCCTTAAAGATCTCATATCCCTTTAATAGTGAAGGTTTCGAATAAAAAAGATCAACAATATTATAAAAAATGGAAATGATATCATCAATATTTTTTTCTAAAAGTAATTGAAGCCTTGACATATTTCCAAATGTATTCATTAGTACAGGAATTTTACCGTCATCCACGTTTTTAAAAAGTAATGCTGGTCCGTTTCTCTTCTGAACTTCATTCGTAAATGATGAAACCTCAAGATCTGATGAAAAATGGTCATCTATTTCCAGGAGCTGATTATTTTTTTTAAGTATTTCTATTGCATTCCTTAAATCTTTCATCCATATAGAAAAAGATTTTTAGTTCATAATTTTTTGCATTGATTGAAAACTTTAATTAACTTTAATTTTAATACTAATATTATGATTACGGTTTTAGGCGCTGGAAATATAGGATTTGCAATAATTGATGATTTACATAAGGATTTTGATTTATCAGCCATAGATATTTCAAAAAAAGCGCTGCAGGCTTTACCTATAGAAAAAAAATTTTCTGGGGATATTATAAAAAACAAGGAGATTATTGAAAATTCCGAATTAATAATATCGGCACTTCCAGGGTCTGTATCGTTCAAAATTATTAAAAAATTAGCAAAAATGAAAAAGAATGTAATTGATGTTTCTTACATGCCTGAGGATCCATTTTTGCTTGAAAAAATAGCAAATGAAAATAATATTTTTATAATACCTGATGCGGGATTTGCACCCGGTTTAAGCAATATAGTATCTGGATACCTTTATAAAACAATGAAAAAAATAGAGAAAATAGAGATTTATGTTGCAGGTTTGCCATCTAAGAAGATACAACCACTTGATTATACCGTTACGTGGAATGTGGAAGGACTAATAGATGAATACACAAGACCAGCAAGGCTAATTAAAAATCGTAAAATAATATCCGTTGATCCGCTGGATAGTATAGAACCATTTTGTATATCTAGCATAGGTAGTTTTGAATCTTTTTATTCAGATGGTTTGAGAACAATGCTTAAAACAATAAAAATTCAAAATATGTTTGAGAAGACATTAAGATATCCTTCACACCTTGAAAAGATTAAACTTTTAAGGGATATGGGCTATTTTTCCAAAGAGAAAATAGATAATTGCATACCTTGGGATCTTTCAGTAAAACTTTTTAAAAAATTGGAAATAGAAGTGGAGGACATATCAATACTGCTTGTAAGGGGTTATGCAAAAAATACTAAGGATATATTTGTTTATGATAAATACGATAAGGAAAAACACATGACTTCAATGGCCAGGATGACAGGATATACTTCAGCTATAATTACGAGAATTGCACTTGAAAATGATTTTAAAGGAATAGTTCCTCCAGAATATTTGGGTTTTGATTTGAAGATATATCAGAAAATAAAATCAGAGATGAAGAAAAGGGATATATTGATAAACGAAACAATTTAAAATGGAATACGCTCTACCTCTGTTCTATCCCAGGTAGGATATTCTTCAACGATAAAACACTTATTTCTGAAATTATCCTTAATCTTTTCAAGAATCCAGGGGGCAATTTCTATCCTTTTTCTGTATTCATCAAAATAAATCAGATTTACAGGTATCTCATATTCATCTTTTAGCAAATTGTAAATATTTTCTAAATCACCATTCTCAATTATACCCTTTAAAATTGTTCCGTCTTTTGTTATTATTTCATAGTCCTTTACAACATTTTTTGCCCTTCTCATCAATCTTCTTCTTAACTGAATTGCGTCCTTAAAACTAGCTGAACAATAATGTAATGTGGTTGTGAATTCATTTTCAATTATTATTGATCTTGCAAGTTTTTCACTCCCACTTACGGCACTGCTTATATATGATTTTGTTCTATAACCCTTTACCCTAAGAGACATCCAATTTGTATCTGAAAATTCAAGCTCATTCAAATTTATAAAATCCACTTCGAGTGATTCTGCATCCCTTATCATTTTTAGCAATTCTTTTCCTTTGTCAGGAAGAACAGGCACTTCAATACCTACCTTAAGACCATAATCTTTTGAAATTAATATTTTATTCCTATAATCTGAAGATTTCATGACCTGCCATAATCTAACTGGTACATGGAACCTTATTTCATCAAGGCCTGCTTTTGCAAGATTTTCTATATCCTCCCTTTTTCCAGAGGCTGTGTAAAGGTGAATATGGTGCCTTTGTCCAAATTCTTTCTTTAACATTTTAATGAATTCTATTGTTCTATCAATTTTTTTAATCGGGTCCCCTCCAGTTATACCTGTGCCTCTTGCATCTATTAATTTTGCTTCTTCAATTATGTTATCATACCTTAGAACAGGCATTTCATCTGCATAAATAACATCATTGTTTTTCTTTTCCTTGCTCAATGGGCAGTAAAAGCATTTAAAGTTACAAAGACCTGTAACAAATAGAACGAGTTTGGCACCCTGTCTGCAAAGTTGACATCCCTTAGGTAAAGGACCACTGCTAAGCGAATTTTTTTCCAGTTTTAACATTAATAAAGATTAAATGATTAGAAATTTAAAATTTTTCATAATAATCCATTAACATGTTAACATAAATGTAAAAATAGTATTTCAATATAGCAGCATGCATGAATGCCAGGGAAATTATATTGCCATTGTCTGGATTTTTTACTGCTACAGTTTTATTATCCTCCCTCTCATCATTTATGATGTTCATACCATATTTTTCATCCAGGATGAATGTTAGTCCTGATACAATAATATATTTGGGTACTCTTTTTTATTTTGCAGGAATGCCCTTTGGCAAAATTTTGGGTAGATTTTTTAAATTCCATAAAAATACAGTTTTTTCAACATTTGGTATTATTTTGTTAATATCGTTCACATTGTTCCTGATGCCCTTCATTGGTTCTCTTGTATTGTTGATTTTTTTCAGGTTTTTGCAAGGCATGGCAACAATACTTAATGACATATTCTCAATATCATATTCATACATCTTTGATGAAAAGTCTAGGGTGCTCGCTAATACAATATCCATCTCAGGTGTTCCAAGTGGTGTAGCCCTTGGTTCTTCTTTATCTTTCCTTGCAAATATGAACATTTTATTTGTTTATTTCTTTCTTGGAACAATATCTTTATTGATATCTATACCTTTTATATATTTGCTTCATACAAACAAAGAACGCTTATATCCATTGAAAATTGATAGATCTGGAACCACATTGAAAAATCCCATAACATGGATAATGGGTTTTATGTGGATGAGTATTGCAGGCTTTAATCTTGTACTTGCTTCAATAATACCCGCATATCTGAGCATTTATGACCCTATTGAAATAGGCATAGCAATGACAATATTTGGTGTCTGGGGCGCAATAACAACAATTTTTGGTGGGCTTATAGCATATTTCCTCTACGGAGAAAGGCTAAGGCATAAATCACTTTTTATTGTAACAATAATAGGCTATACATTATCAATACCCGGTTTCATATTATTTGCCTTTTCTCCAAGGGGTGATATTCTTTATCTATCTATGTTCTTAATAATGATGGAGGGTTTTGTTATTGCAATTATATTCACACTGCCAAGACTCCTATATAAGGAAGGTTATGTTGCAAAGGGTACATGGGAATTTTCTTTAATCGGATCAACAGGACACATAATTGCACCTCTTGTTCTCTTGCCATTAGCATTCATATTTGGATATGGATTTGCAATATCCCTTATCATCATATTTCCTGTTTATGGTATAATAACATCCGTTTACCTTCTAAAATACATAAAAAAGCATGGAAAATAATTTTAGGATAATCATCTTAATCCCTTAAAAATGAACTTGAAAAGAAAAGTCCTTGAAACTGTTGCTACAGTGAGTTTTCTAAGATCATTTGGTTATGGAACGCTCTGGTCCTTTATAGTCCTTTTTTTAACAACATATATGCATTTACCTCTTGCATTAGTTGGTTTTTATTTGCTCGTTGTAGGTGTTGTGGGTGCTCTTATGCAGATTGTGTTTGGCGCATTATCAGATTCATATGGTAGAAAAAGGTTAATTATTATAGGGCAGATAGGTCAAGGCTTATCTTTCATAATGTTTGGTTTCGGCATTTTTATTTTCAATATTTTAGTTGTTTTAGGTGCTCTTTTTCTTCAAAGTATTTTCAGTGGCATGGTATTTTCAACATTCAATGCAATGATAGCAGATGTTTTTGATGAAAATGAACGTTTTAGAGGTTATGCGGTGCAAAGGGCACTTGCAAATCTTGGCTGGGGTATAGGCCCAGCTATAGGCGGATTTGTTTATGAATTCCATTATTATTCAATATCATTTATCCTTATGGGTATCCTTCTTTCTTCAATATCAACAATCCTTTTATCATTGCCTGAAACGAATGTTAAAACAAAGGCATTCAAAATTTCAGATATACCAGGCGCCCTTCTTGATAGATCCTTCCTAATCTTCAGCATATCAGGATTTATTAGCTTCTTAGTATTTGGGCAGCTCACAAGCACATACCCTGTTTATGAATCAACAATAAATTTAATACCTGTATATCTGATAGGTCTTACCTGGACAATAAATGGCCTTATGGTAGGTATTTTGCAGTATCCTGTAGCAAAGTTTACGAATATTAAAAATTCATTCAATTTTCTCATATTTGGCATTATAATTTATGGACTTGGATATTTTATGTTATCATTGAACTCTTCTATTTTGTGGTTATTCAGCATAATGATTATCATTACCATTGGTGAGATTGTTTATTCTGCCAGTGCAACCGCCACAGCTGTAAATCTTGCAAAACCGGAAGATAGGGGTAAGTATACTGGGACCTTTGGCTTTTTCACAAGTATAGGAAGATCCGCAGGACCATTCTTTGGTGGCGTCGTATTTGCGTTGCCAGTTGATTATGTATTAAAATGGTTTTTGATATTCTTAACAGCTCTAATATCTTCAATTCTTTATCTCTTAGTTTACATCATTAAAAAAGATTACAGTTTGGGCTTGTAGAAATCCTTTATTCAGGAATCCTACTTACCATCATCTGCTCCCCATCTTTTGACTGGTTCACAGCTTCATCTGATGATCCTTTTAGCCCTTCATAGGGCTGGGATCGTTTCAGCCCTGTCCGACCCTTTTTTGATATGTTTATGGCAGCGTTAAGGTCCCTGTCTATGCTCAGACCGCAATGATCGCAGTGCAGAGTTCTTCCATGTTCTATTCGGGTCAGCGACCCACATACCGAACATTCTCTGCTCGTGTTCCTTGTTTCACTCCTTGATAGCTCTATTACGGATATTCCCTCCCAGGCTGCCTTGTACCTGATCTGGAAAGCAAGCATACCATAGGGGAATGCATTGTGGAATAGGAACCTGTATTCCCTGCCCCTATAGTCACCTCTTTCTGTTATATCTTTTATACCTCTGATATTTTCTTAGTACAATTGCTTCCCTGTTATTTTTAGCATTCTTTACAATGTCCTTGCTTATTCTGTGCATTATCCGCTTGACTCTGTTACTGGATCTTTTGC
>JBMFTB010000006.1:0-42801 GCA_049967255.1 Thermoplasmata archaeon | reverse complement strand
TCATGGCTTATTATTTCATTCAGTATGCCATCAAAAGATGATTTTAGCTTGCAGAATGCGAAGAAATTTGATGGAATAATATAATATGGCTGAAAAGAGGTCATGAATGCAATTGTTTCCCTTTCATTTAAAGGCTTTTTCCATGCATATATAAATCTCCTGGAAAAATTTGATATACCATTATTTGAATACCTTACCTGTGTGGTGTTTTCAGATATCATAAATAGCAAAATAACCACACACTTTTTATATTTTATGAATTAGCGGATGGCCTCCATTGAGGGAAGTCCGTGTATCTCATCCTTAAAGATCGTTGTTTTACTGCTTCCCTCAAACTCCTAACTTTTCTATAAAACTGATAAAAATATTAATATAAATACATTATTTTTAGATTGTGAAAATTTTGTATGAAAAATTTTTATATTTGTAAATTATTGATTTTTATATGGGGAATAATAATCTAGCACCGATTGAAAAACTTGAACTCCTATTACCCGGTTTCCGATTTTATAAATCCATGGATTTGATAAAACAGGATGATGCGATGGTAAGATATGCATTAAAAAACAATCTTGAAAAAATAAGGGAATTGATTGAATCTAAGGAAAATGATATAGTATCAAGAAATCCAATGGATGAATCAATAAAAGATTTTGAGAGAGTTCTAGTTCTTTTAAGAACATTTATACAGGAAATATTTGCATCACCTACAGGTATGTATACATATTATTCCAGGTATAAGATAGATGAAAATAATTTAAACGATATACTTAACCATGATTATTCATTGATTTCTATTTCCAAAGAAATTTTAGAGAATTTTGAAAAAATGGGTATTGTAGATCTTATGTTAAGGATAAGGAATTTAAGAGATTTATTTTCAGAAAGGGAAAAATATTTTATACAGGAAAATATTAGATAATTATAGAGGGATAAAATGGCTACAAATGTAGTTTTCAGGACTGTTGTTAGAACATTGATGGAAAATGGCCAGGATGTAATGGCACCTGGGGTAATGATATGGCGTGACCATAATGTGGATATTAGAACAAGGTCAAGGCTCATTGTTGAGTCAAATCAAAAGGCTTTAGTAAGAATTCAGGGCCAAATAACACAGGTATTTGATCCAGGCTCCTATGACTTAAGTACCCCTAATACTCCTGTTGCAAATTTCTTCTCAAGGCTTGGATATGGAGGAAATACCCCATGGACAGTTGAAGCACTATTCTTTTCCCTTTCAAGGTTTGAGGCGAGAAGCAATGGCGTATCCCAGACATCGGAGCTCATTCCTCTCATTTATCAGGTTGCCTATTATTTTCAGATCGTCGATCCTGTAAAGTTGTTACAGGCAGTTCAGCTCAACGGTGCTTTTTATACAGTGAATGATCTTGCACTTTATGTTTCACCAATTATAGATCAGGCTGTTTCACAGGTGTTGAACTCTGTTTCAATAAAAGAACTATACGCTAATTTACAAAAACTTAGTGAAAGCGTTTCAGCATCTTTGCGTGAAGTTTTAAACGAACTTGGCATTAACCTGATAATCAGCAGGATAATAAGGATAGAACCGGAAGATGAAACAATGAGAAGGATTGTTCAATTAACAGGCATGGGTATAGATATGAATACTGCAATCAGAGCTAGACTTTCTGAGATTATGGCTCTTAAATCTGATCCTGCTGCAACGAACATGTTTCTTGGAACTCCCTATTTCAATATGTATATTCTTCCCATGGGCCAAATGCCACAGACACAACAACCTGCTTCGGATGCAAAACAAAAAAAATCTTAGATTAAAAATGTTTATATATAGCGATAATTAGCAAGCATAGATGAAATGCATAATATGTGGTAAAAAGGAAGCAGTCATAAATGGGATGTGTTCTGACTGCTTCCTTAAAAGTAAGAGGTTCGTAAATCCGCCTAGGAAGGTAGAAATATCTGTTTGTCCTAGATGTGGGGCTGTAAAGGTTGGCAATAGTTGGGACTATAATTTAAAAAGGGACGAGGGCATAAACAAAATTCTTTCCAATGAAACTACTTTCAGAGATGATAGAATAAATGTCAACTTTTCATGGAAGATAATAGAAAACCAAAACATGCTTGAAGTTGAATATAAAGTGAAATTTGATGATGGTGAGAAAATAGAATCGGTCCTGGTACCGTTAATCATAAAATTACAAACATGTCCAAGATGCAGTAAATATTCAGGTGATTATTTTGAATCCATACTCCAGATACGTTCAGGAAGAAAGCTTGATGGAAAGGAATTAAAAGATATCAAGGAATTTGTAATGGAAACAATAAAAAGGGAAATGTCAAAGAATCCCGAACTTTATATTCTTAAAGAGGAGATTAGGGATGGCGGTTTTGACCTTTATTTGAGTTCTAATTCAAGCGCGAGGAGAATATCTAAAAAAATTTCTGAACAGTACGGAGCAATTATAAAGGAATCACCACATCTAGCAGGTGTTAAAGATGGAGAAAAATTTTACAGGGTTACATATTCGGTACGCCTTCCAGATTATGGTGTAGGTGATTTCATAAAATCGGGTAATGAAAGGCTTAAAATACTTGCGATTAAAAAAGGACAAATTAAGGTAATAAACATAGAGAATGGAAATACAGGAAGCCTTACTCAGAAAGATTTTATTGATAAGGATTTTAAAATTTTTGCAAGAGCAAATGATATGGAGACGGCAGTAGTTCTTTTTGAAAAAGAAAATGAAATAGAAATAATGGATGAATCATATTTTAAAATGATTGTTGTGAAAAAGCCACCTTTCAATGTAAAAAAAGAAGTGCTAATTGTTAGGGATGGGGAATCTGCATATATAGTTGATAATAAAATTTAATAATAGAAACAAATTTGTGCTTTACGTGATTTCAAAGGCTGTAAAGATTGATTTAAAAAATTTTAATAAAACGCTTTATCTTTTAAAGCAAAAAGGAATTTTAAACACGGGCTTGAAAATAATTAAAAGCGGAAGGTTCGCATTTATACCCGTTTTAGATAATATAAATGGTTATGAAATATATGATATGGACTTTGAAGAATATAAAAAAATAAAAGATTACAAAGATTTGATTGATATTCCTGAAAATATGAGGAAACTATTACCAACATCCTATGACCGCATAGGTGAAGTAATTTTAATAAAGCTTCCTGAAGAACTTTATTCATATGCTGAAATAATTGGTAATGCATTGTTAAAGTTCCATAAAAACATGAAAACTGTTGCCATTGACCTTGGCGTGAAAGGTGAATTGAGGGTAAGGCAGCTCAAGGTGATTTCAGGAAATGGTCTCTTTACTATTCATAAAGAGAATGGAATAAGGATTGCTGTAAATCCGGCTGATGTTTATTTCTCTCCAAGACTCTCAGGTGAGAGGAAAAGAGTGATGGAAAAGGTATTTAATGGAGAAATAATAATAGACATGTTCTGCGGTGCAGGCCCATTTTCAATACTCATAGGTAAAAACAAGAATGTAGATATATATGCTATAGATAAAAATCCTAGTGCTATTGAATATTTGAAAATGTCCATAAAATTAAACAGAATAAGAAATATTAAGCCATTACTCGGGGATGTGATGGATGTAATGGAAAGATTACCTTTTGCAGATAGAATAATAATGGATCTACCATTCTATTCTATTAATTTTATTGATTTTGCCCTGCGTAGATCAAAGAAGGGTACGATAATTCATCTTTATACCATAACAGATGATGGTAGTTCTATGCTAAAATCACTTAAAAATAGATTTTTTGTAATAGAGCAGGGAGTTGTGCATGGATATTCACCTAAAGAGGATATGTATTTCTTTGACCTGGAAGTGAAATAGATGGAAGTGCCTGTATTAAAGGATATATTAAGCTTTAAAACATTTCCTAAAGATGCAAAGATTTTGATACTTTCATCAGTAGTTCTTAGCTTTAGCATGGGTTTCATGTATGTTGATTTCCCAGTCTATCTGAGCCAGGTAGGTTATAATGCATACCTCATAGGCATATTACTTTCAGTTCCTACATTCGTAGGGGCTTTATTAATGATCCCTATGGGTTCACTTTCAGATCGATTTGGAAGAAAAAGATTCATACTTATTGCAAGAGCTTTTTCATTTTCAGGTGCAATTATTTACTTCTTCACATACCAGTTCTATTTTATATTATTTGCAGGGATTCTTCAGGGCATTGCTTTTGCAAATTCATCATCTAGTTTTACTGCATTAATGGCAGAAAAAACTGAAGGTGGAAACAGAAATGTAATATTTGCATCCAACAGCTTCATTTCTGGCTTTTTTATGGCAATAGGTATGATCATAGGCGGTATTCCACCCTATTTACAATCAATTTACCATATGGATATTTTTAATTCTTATAGGATACTTTTTTTGATTTCAATTATCGGTTATTTGCTTTCTACTGTAATAATCTTAAATGTAAAAGAGGAATACAGGGGAACGAAGAAAACAAGGATATTCCCTGAAAAATCAAAAAGCATTATAATAAAATTGTCCGTGCTTGGGCTCATAGGCCTTGGAGCAGGTGTAATTGTAAGGCTTTTCCCTTACTGGTTTTACCTTAAATATGGAATTAATGTAGATGTTCTGGGCCCCATATTTGCAATATCACAGATAGTCACATCATTTGCAACAATGGTATCTCCCTGGCTCGCATCAAAGATGGGTGAAATTAAAACAATTGTTTTCACAGAATCATTATCAGTCCTAATACTTTTCACTATGCCTTTCCTTCCATTCTATTATCTTGCAGGTATATTTTTAATTACAAGAAACGCACTTATGAATATGTCAGGTCCAATAATGACAAGTTTTACAATGAGTATCATACCTCCTGAAGAAAGAGCACTTGGTTCAGCAATAATACAGTTTTTTGATGCAATACCTAGATCTTTCGGTCCAGCATTGGGTGGTTACTTCATCTATTTAGGGTTTCTGGATTTACCATTTTATTTTACGGGTACACTATATGCCATCTCAATATTCATGTTTTATATGTTTTTTAAAAATATAAAACTCAAGAGGGAATGATTATTTTTTTAACTTAACATTTTTCATTGAAAGTTCCTTGTCCTCATTTTCGTATTCTTTATATCCAATGATTTCGTAGAATTTTTCTCTAGTCATTAGTTTGTTAATGAAATACCTTTGGGTTTCTTGAACCTTTAGATTTGTATAAATATCCTCAATGGCAAGAAGTGAAGCTCTGAAAGCTGTTAAAGGGAATATGATAATCTTGTATCCCATTTCTCCAAGTTCCTTTGCACTTAGCAATGGGCTTTTTCCGAATTCTGTCATGTTTGCAAGCAAAGGTGAAACATGCCTAGCATATTCCTCAAATTCTTCCTTCGTTTCCAGTGCTTCAGGAAATATCATGTCCGCTCCAGCTTCAAGGTACATCTTTCCCCTTCTTATGGCACCCTCTAGACCTTCCACCGCTCTTGCATCTGTTCTAGCAATGATCATAAAATCAGGATTTTTTCTCGCTTCAACAGCTGCATAAATCTTTTTTATCATATCCTCTTCGGAAATAAGTCTCTTTCCAGGCAAATGGCCACACTTTTTTGGAAGCTCTTGATCCTCAAGGTGAATAGCAGCTGCTCCTGATGATTCCATTGTCCTTACCGTTCTTATTACATTTATTGCTTCACCAAATCCTGTATCAACGTCAACAATGATAGGCAATTTTGAAATAGAGATAATTTTTCTTAGCTCGTACACAACCTCATCCATCGTTGTTACTGAAATGTCCGGAAGTCCCATAACACCAGCTACGCCTGATCCTGATAGGTAACCGGCCTGAAACCCAGCTCTTTCTGCCAAAATCGCAGATATACCATTAAAAATGCCTGGTGCAATTACATAGCCATTTGAAACGAGTTCTCTTAACCTTTTGGAACCAAAATTTACATTATCTTTTAACCTTGACATTGTTCACCACATCTAAAAATTCTCTTATGGACATTTTATTTAGCTTCTTACCAGCGTTCAAAATATCCCTCGCCTGATCCTCATCATTCATTATCCTGTTTCCCTTGTTGAGCAAATCATCCCAATCATATGGTGCTCTGAAATGACCCTTTGGTACTGTGATTTCCTCTATATATTTACCAAGGTCCGTTATAACAGAAATCTTCACTGGCAAGTATTCAGGGTACATTTTATCATATTCAGGATCAACATCCACATGCATTTTGTCAATTAAATCCAGAATTTTCCTGTCTTCAAGCCTTTCTTTATTGTACGATGCAATATTTGGTTCACCATATACAAGTGTATATGCAATTATGTATGGCAGGCTGTGATCAGCCGTTTCCTTAGTTTTTGGTCTTAATTTCTCAGCATCCTTTACTATGATCTTATAGGCTACGGAAAATGTTTTCACTTCTATGCTCTCTACCCTATTCCCCTTCATTTTATTATAAATCCTTAAAGCAGCATCCACAGCACTCATTGCATGATATTCTACGGGATAGTTTTTGATCATTGTCCTAAGAACCCTGTTCTTGCTGAAATCAAGATCGAATTCACCCGATACCTGCTTGAAAAATCCCATTTCCCCTTCAAATATAGGGCCTGGTCCAGTAAAACCATTTTCTGCGAGCATTGCAGCAAAAACGCTGTTTCTTGATGCATTTGCCGCAGTACAACCCTTCCACATGCTAAGTTCCCCAGCCCTTGTCTGTCTCAGACTTATATTATTGTTTATAGCAAGGTTAAGCGTATTTACAAACTTTTTATTATCAAAACCATTTAAGGCTGCTAATCCAGCTCCGGATGAAATTGAAATATACGTAACATGATCCCATCCCCTTTCCCTTATGGAAACTGCATCTGCGAGTGACCCTACAACTTGATATGAGACATTTATAGCCCTTATTGCAGTTTCACCATCCATCTCCTTTGCATGGGCATACGATATAATTGGCGGTATATTATCTGAAGGATGCAGCGCTTCTTTGCTCAAGTAAGTATCGTTGTAATCTAGATATCTTGTCATGCATCCGTTAAGGAATGTAACTACATCCACAGCTCCTTTCCTGTTGTAGAAATATACAACGGAATTGAGTTTACCTTTGCTTGGAAAAAGCGTTTCCAATGAAATTTTTACAGGATCTGCTTTCCTAGCCCCATATGATACATAAATTGAATCAACTACCCTTTTCTTTATCTCTTCTTCAGTTTTTTCATCGAGTTTTTTATTCATAGCTTCGTTTGCAAATTCATAGATTTTGTCAGCTAAGCTCATAAAACTCACCTGTAATGGTAATAATAAATCAATATAAAATTATTTTTGAAAAATTGAAAAGTTCAAGAAAAATATTTATAAAATCATTCATTAACCTTGAAAAAGGTGATTAAATGGAAGTTGAGTTTTGCATTTCATGCGGCAAAGGGCTCATTGAAGAGGGATCCGTAATATTCAAATGCCCAAACTGTGGCGAATATACCATTGGTAGATGCAGGAATTGCAGGGAAATGGGAATTAAATATAAATGCCCAAAATGTGGTTTTGAGGGCCCATAGGTGATGGAAATGGGCGAGGTGGGCATAATTTATAAGATATTACCCAAGGATCTTGAGATAGACGTTAATGACCTTAGTAAAAGGATTGAAAATAATATAAAGGAATTTTGCAATATTAAAGGTGTCCAGATTAAACCTATAGCATTCGGATTGCAGGCAATACTTATGTTTATTTCAATTAAAGATGAAGAAAACGCTTCAGAAAAGGTAGAGCAAAAAATCAAAGAGATTGATGGGGTAGGGGAAATAGATATTGAAGAGATGAGTCTTCTTTAAAGAACGTAAGATAAAAGCATTGGAAGGAGAATAGTAGCATCTCCTTCAACTGTTATATGGTTTGCCCTGGGCTTTATTTTTCCCCATGATATTGCTTCTCTAGTTCTTGCACCAGAAAGTGATCCATCCCATTCTACAGCGGTGGTAATATATATTGCATAATCCAGGCCACCTCTAAACTGGTTCCACCATATGGTATGATGTTTTGAAATGCCACCACCAATCATCAGAGCTCCAGTTTTCTTAGCAGTAAAAACAATATCCGAAAGTAAATGTTCATCCAAAAAAACGTTTAATCTAAAATTTTTATTCATTTCCCAGAATGTCCATAACTGCGAACCTACAGCACCATCCGTAATGCCTGGGACAATCACGGGAATCTTATTCTTATACGCCCAGTAAAGAAGCGAATTTTCATTATCTATAAATTTTCCCAGTTCCCATATAAGATCATTTGTGCTCCATTCCTTAATTTCTATTCCTGATAAAAATTCCTGCATTTTTTCTTCAATGATCTTGCCATAATTGTCACGAGGAATCACAACATTTCCAAGCCTATATATACCCTTTTTGCTGAGTTCCACATCATCAAGATCAAATGAGCCATGGTAATATTTACTGAATGTTCTTGCAATGTCATGGTCAAGTGTACCGCATGTGGTTATTACAACATCAAATAACCTGTTCTTCAGAGCATCCCTAATGGGTCCCCGAGTACCTGTTGAAATTATATCCGCAGGAAATGATAAAAATTTCACAGTTCCCTTATCATCCTCCATTTTTTTCAGCATGAATGCTGCATCTGAAAATTTTTTTGCAGTAAATCCACCACTACTAGAAAACTGATCAATGAGTTCTTTCACTTTTATTTTTTTATCAAGTGAAATATCATTTACTTTTTTCATTTTGAAACACCCATATTATCTATCATTTCCTGTAATTCCGTGTGGTAATTAAAATGATCCCTGACCGGTTTCAATATGTCTATCAGTATATTAGAAATGTTTTCCTTTAAATCGAGTGGATGTATCTCTTTCTTAGAATAGAGATCCTCGAGATCAGTGTAATTTTTTACTGTAACATCACCACCAAATTTCCTTTCTATTTTAATTTCTTCCTTGTAATAAGGAAATATTATGAATCTGTATATATCAAGGACTGGATTGTTATGTATATCTCCTTCAGGGCAATAAGCACCTTTTATCTTCAACCTTATCTGATCCGGTGAATCTGTAACGAATATTGCGCTATCAGCCTTGCTTTTGCTCATTTTTGATGTATAATCCATTCTGTTTCCCCCCTTTAGACTTGTGAGTAATGGCGTATGTAATGCAACGGGAGTTTTGAATCCCAGCTTTGGTGCAAGTTCCCTCGCAAGCATATGGGCATGCCTCTGGTCCATTCCACCAAGTGCAATGTCAAGATCCATGTGGAAGATATCTGTTACCTGCATAAAAGGGTAAATAATCTTTGATGAATCAAGATCCATATCTGTACCCTTTCTACCCATTATGTCCATTGCCCTCCTAACTCTGTTTAGGGTTGTGTTTTTTGCAACCCTTATTAACTTTTCCCAGTATTCTTTGGAATTTACAAGCTCATCAGCATAAACAAATTTCACATTTTCAGGTACACCAATGGCTAGAAATGACTGCTTCATTATTTCAGCCGCGGTTCTTATTTTTTCAATATCCCCATTAAATTTGTCATTTATATAGGCATGCCAGTCCGCTAGAAGGATTGTCATATTAATACCAACTTCTGAAAGGTCCCTTACCTTGTTTCCGCATATCAGGCCTGTTCCCAGATGCACAAGACCGGATGGTTCAAAACCTATGTAACCTTTGAGATTCTGTCTTAAATCCATTGATTTAAGTTCATCAATCGTTACAACTTCTTCTACATTCCTCATTATTTTTTCAAAGTTCATCCCTATAGATAATTTTCATCACGTATAAAAATTATTTGAAACTAAAACCATTGATCTATGCTTTTTTGGGACCGTATCTTTTTGAATTCCTTCAATTTTTCTATTGCGCCTATTACCCTTTCCTCTGAAAAGTCATGCAAATTTACCATAAAATTGATTATACCTTTCTCATCGATATCTTTCCACTCAAGGACAAAATCATCAGTCACAGCAGGGTTAATGAATATATCCCTGATTTGCTGATAATTCTCTATTTCAAATTTTAATTCTTTCATAATATTTTCAAGTGATCCATAAGTTTTTACGTATTTTAATGCCTTTTTTGGCCCAACATTTTTTATACCCTCGTTAAAATCCGTGCCTATAAGTATTCCAATATCTATGAGCTGTTCTCGGGTAATTCCAAGGTTTTTAAGAACATTATTTAATTCTATTAATTCTGGCTTAACCTCTTTGTAAATATTTTTCTTCGGAACCTTTCTTTTCCCGGTTATTGTTAAATTTCTTATAAGCCTTGGCGCACCGAATAACAGTGAGTCAAAATCCTGTGAGGCAGATGCGTACACACTTCCCTTTACAGCCATGTATGCAGCTTGAGCTTCTCCCTCGCTAGGTGCTTGAACCCAAGGTATCCCCATTAAAGACAAAAGCTGTTTTGACTCATCAACCATATCCTTGGTCAATTTACTGGATTGCTGTGACATGATTCTTGCTTTTTCCATGTCCCCCGTCTCTATTGCCTGTTTCCATTCAATTTCTGCTCTTTCTCTCCTTTCAATCCTTTCCAGTACAGTCCTACCTTTAAGTTCAGGTGGCTTTCCATCAAAAACAAAAGCAGGTTTTATACCCATTTCCATTATATTGACCATCCTATAAAATAGACCTGATATGTGTGATGTTATGTGCCCATTTTTATCCATTAATGGTGTTCCGTCCGGTTGCCTGATGATGCTCAGGAATTGATAAAGCGTATTGTAACCGTCAATTGCAACGCTCTTTCCTCTTAAATCAGTTAGTTCTATTTCATTTGATTCAACAATATCCGAAATATCTACTCCCATTATTCCACCTCCTTTAAACCCGAATCTGTTATGATAAAACTTGCCGATTTTCCTATTGATATGGATTTATGCTTTTCAATGGTTGCAACCCTGTAATCATCCCTTTTATCAAGTCTTATTAAGGTCTTTATTGCCGGATTTATGTAATATCCTCCTACATTTTTCACCCTGTCATCTCTGAAACTGTAATATACCCTTGAAGTTATTACAACGGATATATTATTATTTTTTGCCATTTCTTCCAAGATTCCAAGTTGTTTTGAAAGGCTAGCTATCATGTCCTGCTTGTTTAATTCAAGACCATAAAATTCTGTAAATGAATCTATTACAATTATTTTTATGTATTTATCAAATTCAACAAGGTTGTAAATATTCCTCAGAATGTCTTCCTGTTCCAAAAAACTTTTTGGATAATAAAAAATAATTCTCTTTGCAAGTTCTTTATCCCCACTGGTCAATTTGAAAATCCTTTCAGGGGAAACTTTTTCTGTATCAACATAAACAGTTTTTAAACCCTTTTTCGCCTGTGTAATTGATAAATATAAAACAAAATTGGTCTTGCCTGTACCAGGTTCACCATAAATTTCTGTTATGGAACCCGTGTCTATTCCACCTTTAAGCATTCTATCCACCGAAGGTATTCCTGTTTCAAGTCTTGAATTAATCATTTTTCTTTAAATAAGAATAAATTGGAGGTAAATAAATCTTTAATAATAATTCAATATAATGTGTTGGTAAATGATAAAAATAGTTGGAGTAGCCCATGTAATAAATTTAAAAAGCAAAATATATGCAATAATCAATTATGAGATGCCAGATGCTATTGCTATAGAGCTTGATCAGTATAGATTAGATGCATTAATAAACAAAAGTCCACAAGTAAGGAGGATTTCAATATTCAATATCCTTGGCAGAATTCAAAAGCAGATTGCAAGTGCAGAGAACGTTTCTCCTGGAGAAGAAATGCTTGCAGCATATGAAAAGGGTCAGATGATCAACAGGCCTGTCTTTCTTATAGATTTGGATATAAATACCACATACAGAAAATTCAGGCAAGAGGTTAGACTATTTGAGAAAATAAAAATCATATTTTCAATTCTTTTTTCTATTTTTCCTAGAAAATCAAAAATGATCTCTATGGATGATGTCTTAAAAAATGAAAGCGAATATATAGAAAAATTCAGGAAAAGCTATCCAACATTTGTTAAGATTTTACTTGACGATAGAGAAGATTATATGGCTAAAAAAATTCTTGAACTAGAAAAATTTGGAAAGGTAATTGCCTTTGTCGGGGATGGACACATTCAGGGATTGAAAAAGAGAATACCACAAGCAGAAACAATAACACTCCGGAAGTTTCTGGAAATAGAAATACCAAACAATGAATTCAGCCTTTCATTTAAAATATGAAAAATTTAATAGGGGTATTGTATTGAGCATCTGGTGATCGCCATGCCAATAAATCTGGAGAATGTTAGGTTTGGTACGGAACTTATAAAAAGAGGGTTCGCGAAAATGCAGAAAGGAGGGGTTATAATGGATGTTGTTAATGCTGAACAAGCAAAAATAGCAGAAGATGCTGGAGCTGTTGCAGTTATGGCCCTTGAAAAAGTTCCTGCGGATATAAGAGCAGCAGGTGGAGTTGCAAGAATGGCTGATCCCGTTAAAATTCAGGAAATCATGGATGCTGTTTCAATACCTGTTATGGCTAAAGTAAGGATAGGTCATGTTGCAGAAGCAAGAGCTCTTGAAGCCCTACAAGTTGATATGATAGACGAAAGTGAAGTATTAACACCTGCAGATCCATTCTTCCATATTGATAAAAGGGAATTTGTTATACCTTTTGTGTGCGGTGCCAGAAACCTTGGTGAAGCAGTAAGAAGGATATGGGAGGGAGCTGCAATGATAAGAACAAAGGGAGAAGCAGGAACTGGTAATGTAATAGAAGCAGTTAGGCATATACACCTCGTAAACAGGGCAATAGAATCACTGAAATTAAAAAATGATAATGAAATTTATACTATTGCGGAAAAATATTCGCAGAGCTATACTGAATTGTTCTCACAGATAAAAGAGATTAATGGTGAAGAAAAGAAAATAGGTAAAAAGGAGATCATTTATTCAAAGTACACGTTAAACGAAATTATAAATGGTCTTTACAAGGAACTTAAAGAAATTAAAAGACTAGGAAGATTGCCAGTGGTAAATTTTGCGGCAGGAGGTGTTGCAACACCTGCGGATGCTGCCTTAATGATGCAAATGGGTATGGATGGAGTATTCGTGGGTTCAGGCATATTCAAATCGCCAAATCCTGAAGGTATGGCTAAAGCAATTGTTGAAGCAGTTCACAATTACGATAAGCCTGAGGTAATTGCAGAAGTTTCCAAAAACCTTTCAGGAATGAAGGGTACAGAGATATCTTCTATACCACAGGAACAGCGCTTGCAGGAAAGAGGATGGTAAAGGGCTCGTGGCCTAGTTTGGACAAGGCACTGGCCTTCTAAGCCAGGGATCGCGGGTTCAAATCCCGCCGAGCCCGTTCTATTTTTGGTGACTACAGGACATTTATAATATTTAATTTTAACCTTGCTATTTATTTTGTATTTGAAAAATCTCAAACTATAATTTTTTATAATTGAAGTAAATTTATTAATTGATGATTAGTGACAAAGAGAAAGGAGAAAAATTTTTTCAAGCAGGTTTAAAACTGTTTAAGGATGGCTATTTTATAAAAGCGAAAAGAAAATTTGATTTTGCAATAAAATATGATGATAATGAAAATCCTTTTTATCATTATTATAAAGCCATGGCACTATTTTTATTGAATAGAAAAAAAGAGTGTTTAGTTGAGCTCGAAGATTCAATAATTTACTTCAATGAAAAAATTAGGCTTGAATCAGATAATGCGAAATATTATAATGGGAGAGCTCAAGCACTTGAATTGCTTGGCCGTGAATTCGAACTAAATGTTGAAACACTTAAAGGTCTTGGCATTGATCTTTTAAAAAATAATTTCTTTGATAAAACTGATGAAGTAATAACAAAAATAATGAGCATTTTTAAAAAGGTCATCTATGATTGCGAAACTTCAATAAAACTTGAACCTACAAATTTAGATTTTAAGCTTTACAAAGCAAAATTTTTGTCATTTCTGGCAAGTTTTTTGGATTCAGATTATTCTTGCATGCTCAGAGGGTATTTTGAAAGAATGGATGTAATAAATGATGCAATAAATGAATGCAATGTTGTTTCAATGATGGATAGTAAAAATACACAAGCGCTAATGATAAAGGGCGAAATTTTTCAGGAATTAGAAAAATATAATGAATCTATTGAGGAGTTTGATAAGGTCTTAACCATTGATCCTGATAATATGGAAGCAATGCATTCTAAGGGTTATTCATTATTTAGAATAGGGAAATATGAAGAATCCATAAATGCTTTTGAGAAAGTTATTGAAAAAGATCCTCTAGATTATTTGGCTCATTCTTTCAAAGGAAGAGATTTATATTATCTTGGTAAATATGAAGAGTCAATAAAAGAGTTTGATTTAGCAATATCTATATCACCACGCGATTATTTTTCATTACTTTACAAAGGTGATTCACTTATAAAAATGAACAAGAGGGAAGAAGCATTAAATGAATATAACAAAGCAATAAAAATAGCACCATACAGCATAGCGGCAAGAGACAGAAAGATATTACTCCTAAAGGAAATGAATAGACAAAATGAAATGAACAAGGAAATTTCAAGGACCATAAATGCTAATATATGTGCATATTATAGAAAAAAGAAATAACAAAAAAGACTTTCTAACTTGAAATACAAATTAATAGAAATTTTAAAAGATTCTAATAAAGTGATTCGAAAAAATTCCCGTAAAATGAAATGCTTATGAAGAAAAATTCAATTAAATTCATAAAACTTTTAAATTCTAATAATCAATATATCAAATACGCTTGGAATAACAATATCCTTAAATCTTATATTTCTTAATATTTCTAATTAATTCAGGAATGTTTATTTCCATAGGGCAAACTTCCTTACATTTTGCACAGCCTAGGCAAAAATATGCCAAGTCTTTTGCCTTATCTTTAGGACCTGTGATGAATGTCCAGGGTATGCCTATTGCTGCAGTGTAAATATATCCCCAGGAACCATCTACTTCCTGGAACACTGGGCAGGCAAGCTGACAGGCGCCACATTTAATACAATAAAGTGTTTCATTTAAAAATGATTTTTTTGCATCTGTCCTTCCATTGTCCAAGAGAATCAAATAAAGTTTTTTTCCTGTGAATGGACCATTTAAAATATGTATATAGGATATTGATTTAAAACCATCAAAGACCGTTTGCACAAATGCCTCTTTAATTGCATCAACTAACTTAGAATAAATTTTTTCAATTGAAGTAATTGCTATAACCTTTTCGGGAAGAATTGAAGTGAGCGCCCCATTTCCCTCATTTGTTATAAATATTAATGAACCTGTTTCAACTGCAAGCGCATTTACACCAATTATTCCAATATCTGCATTTATGAACTTTTCTCTCATAAAAGATCTTACACCAAGTACGAGAGATGTTACATCCTTATGCCCTTTCCCAATATATGGTTCAAGTGCTATTCTGGCCTTCTCCTCTGTCATATTTACAGCGGGTGTTACCATGTGCGCAGGCTTTCCATCTGTAATCTGAACGAGAAATTCGCCAAGATCAGTTTCAAATACAATTTTTCCATTTTTCTCAAGAAACTGCCTCAATTCTATTTCTTCTCCAATTAGGCTTTTACTTTTTACAATGAGTTTTTTATCATCTATAATGTTAAGAATTATTTTCTTTGCTTCTTCCCCATTTTTGGCGAAATAATAAATGCCACCATTTTTTTCAAAATTTTTCAAGAATTTATTAATAGAACCATCTCCCAAAGACTTACCTCTTTTAACATCTTTTGCCCAGGATTCAATATAAGGGTGCCTCTTTATTGCCTCAAGTCTGTTTTTCATTTCATACCTTGTCCCTATCTTTGATCCTTGCCTCAACTCTATGTCTCTTAAAGCATTCAAAATTTTTCTATGCTCATTTACAAAGGCCATCATAAAAGCTAATGCAAATTTAGCATATTTATATTTCCAAAATATCCAAAAAAAGACTTAAATAGATGTTTATGTATGTTTTTTTATGACAGATTTAAAAAGGTTATTGGAAATGGCCCTGAGATCAGAGATTGATTCAAGGGATATTTATCAGAAAGCATCTACTATGACCAAAAATGCACTATTAAAAGAGAAGTTTAATTTCCTTTCAGGAGAGGAAGCAAAGCATAAGATACTAATTGAAAATATAATAAAAATGAAGTTCCCAAATGAAGAAATAGAAATTCCTGAAAGCACAGAGGTACCTTTGCCAAGGATTACAGTTTCAGAAAAAGATCCAATTTCTAAACTACTTACTCAGGCAATGGATGCTGAAAAGGAAACATCAAAATTTTATGCAAACATTGCAAAACAGCTAGACGAAGAAAATGCATCTTTGATGCAATACTTAAGCTCAATAGAGATGTCACATTACTACTTCCTCCAGGCTGAAAGGAATCTAATATTAAAATTTGAGAACTACGACCAGTACTTCGAAATGATGCATGTTGGTCCATGAGAATTTTAATGTGAACTACTCCTCAGATGGAGCAATTGAGATTTACAGCTTCCCCAAATCCCTAACACTATCTTAAAATCTATCAAATTTTTTTAAAACCCCTTTCTGCCCAGAGTGTTATGGACCTAGCTACGTAATGTACTGTATCAAAAGCATTTCTTGAAAATCCGCCAATTTCTGCGGTTCCATTTTTAATTTCTTTGATTAGATCATCCTTTACAATTATCCATGCTCTTCCAAATTCATGTGGAAGATGGGCATCACTTCCCGCTGTTCCTGGCAATTTAATGCTTTCCGCAAGTTTTTTTGCCCTTTCATTATCTTTTTTAAAAGATCTTGAATTCAATATTTCTATTGCATCAAATTTTCCTGATCTTGTATTTTTTTCTCCTAGTCCGGACCAGAATCTATATGGATGTGCTGCTATTGCAATTCCATCCTGGTCTTTAATCCTTTCTATTGTTTCCTGTACTGACAGGCCCTTAGGAATCATTTCATTTATGTCTATAGCGAGAATATGCCCACAGCAGCTTGATACTTCAATACCTTTTATTATTGTTAGACCTTCTTTTTCTATGTTCTTATAAGCATCCATACTGTTGTGGTCCGTAATAACAAGGCCATCGTAGTTATTTTTCTTTGCTAGTTTAACTAAAAAATTTGGATCCATTTCACCATCTGATGAATATTTAGTGTGTATATGAATATCAAACTTCATTATTTCACCCGGGCATCATATGCCACAGGTCTGTCAAGTGTAATTATGCCTTTTTTGGTATGAAGCACTAAAACACTCGCTTTTTCATGAACAAGAACTGATTGGAAACCAATATAATTTTTAAGCGATTCATTCTTTAAAACATAGTCTTTCTTACCCTTAAGTATGACCTTTTCACCATCAACACCTTCAATTTTTGCAATCTCAAACTTAATCTTTGAAAATTCTTTATGACTGATTAAGCCATTAGGTTTTGATTCAACATTGTTTGCTAATACCCTTGTACCTTCAATTTTTTCAGTAGGAACAAGAAGTGATACCGTGTTGGAATCCTCCGCTGCAAGAAGCATTCCTTGTGACATATAGCCCCTGATTTCTGCAGGCTCAAGATTGTACAATACAAGAACATACCTTCCAAGAAGTTCATCACTTTTATAATATGATTTAAGACCAGCAACAAGATTCCTCTCCTCATTTCCTAAAGAAATTTTCAGCAAATAAAGCCTATCTGCATTAGGATGATCCTGAACCTCAATGATCTTTGCCACCCTGATATCGAGCTTATTCCATTCATCATAACTTTCGTAATTCAATTTTTTGAAAAGTATTTCAGGTTCGTTTAACTTGTTTGGTTCAACAGGTCTTATTGCCTCAATCCAGCCAAATTTTTTAATTTCTTCCCTATAACCAAGCATTGCCCAGACTTTCTGAGAAGTAAAAGGCAAAAATGGATAACCGTAAACAGCAAGGGCTTTTACGATCATCAGTGATATATGCAATTTCGTTGCGCATTTATTCTGATCTTTTTTACACACATCCCATGGAGCAAACTTGTCAAAATACTGGTTCCCATAGTAAACAAGGTTTAGCCATTCCTTGAACGCCTTTTTAAGCTCGACATGATCGAAGCTTTCAGCCATTTTCTCTCCAGTTTCTCTGATTTTGTTTATAGCCTCATAGTCTTGGTCGTCAAGTTCAGATAGAGGAGGAACCATTCCATATTTTGTGTAAGTAAATTTTAAAACCCTATGCACAAAATTCCCAAATTTATCAATTAATTCAGTGTTGACCTTTGAATAGAAATCCTCCCATGCAAAATCTGAATCGTGGAGTTCAGGAAGGTTAAGTGCTGCATAAAACCTAATCAAGTCAGGATGGAATTTTTCAAGTATTTCTGTCATAAATATTCCGTGCATAGAACTCTTTGAAAATTTTCCGCCTTCAAGCTTGAGATACTCATTTGCTGGAACATCGTATGGTAAATTAAGATTCCCATGGGCCATAATCATAGCAGGCCATATTATTGTATGGAATGGAATATTGTCCTTACCAATGAAATAATAGTGCTTTATATCTTTATCTTTCCAGTACTCCTTCCATAAATCAGGCTTGCCAAAAATCTTTGAATATTCTATTGTTGAGGACAAATATCCAATAACTGCCTCAAACCACACGTATATTCTTTTGTTTTCATATCCATCAACGGGAACCTCAATGCCCCATTCAATATCCCTTGTAATTGCCCTGTCCTTTAAACCAGCTTTGATGAAATTGTATGAGAAATTTTTTACATTTTCTCTCCAGTAATCTTTAGTTTCTATCCATTTTTTTAAATCTTCTTCAAATGCGCTCAGCTTAAAAAACAAATGCTTCGTTTCCCTAAATTCCGGTGTTGAACCACAGATCCTGCATTTTGGATTTATAAGCTCTTGAGGATCCAGTGTTCTACCACAGTTGTCACACTGATCACCCCTTGCATGCTCATAACCGCAGTAAGGGCATGTACCTTCAACATATCTATCTGGCAAAAATCTTTTGCAGGTCGGACAGTATGGTGATATCATCATTCCTTCATAAATGTAACCTTTTTTATATATTTCAAGAAAGAAATCTTTTACCACTTCTTTATGATTCTGGGATGATGTTCTAGAAAAATTCTCAAACTGTATGCCCATCCTTTCTAGAATACTTTTATTAATGTTATGGTATCTTTCAGAAATTTCAGCAGGAGAAACATGTTCCTTTTCCGCAACGAAAGTAATTGGTGTTCCATGCTCATCACTACCTGAAACCATCACCACTTCATCCCCAAGCATTCTATGGTACCTAGAAAATATATCAGCAGGCAGATAAGCACCGTATATGTGCCCTAGATGCAAAGGTCCATCCGCGTATGGCCATGCAACACATATAAGCAGCTTCATTTTAATCTAAGAACAAAATATCTTTCACTTTATGAATATTTCTATTTTTGTCTCACTTCTCTTCAGGTGGTTTTACTTTCCTGAAAGTGAAAAAAATAAGTACATCATAGATTATCTTTAGCGTTCCAGATATTAAGAAAGGAGCATAAAAAATAGAAAGGCTTATGGAATATGCCGATAGATAAGGACTAGCTGCCTGGGAAATACTCCTTGGTATATTGGTGATCGCTCCAACAGCTGTTCTTTCCTCTGGCTTGACTATTGCCATCATATAGGATTGCCTTGTGGGTACATCCATCTGAGAAAGGGATTGCCTCAGTAAAAGAAATGTTATTGCCAGATAAAGTGTCGGTGAAAATGCAACTAGGATTAAAAAAACATTACTTGGCAAATGTGTGAATACCATAGTATTGAGCAATCCAATCCTTCTTGCAATCCTCTCCGCTAGAAAGAAGGATACAGCGGTTATAATGCCACCTGCGAAAAAAAGTATTGATTGTGATCCTATTTCCATGTTAAAATGCATCTTAAACCATAAAGCAAGTATGGATTGAATGATGAAACCTCCTCCAAATGCATCTATTGAAAACAAAAGAGAAAGATTGATAATTATCTTCCTTGTTTCTTTGCTAATTTTATTATTATTTCCCTTTACATTTTCTAATTCCAAAGAATCCTTTAAGAGTGTATAAAGTAAAAAGAGTAAAAGCCCTATAAGACCATAAAGAACAATGGAAATTTTTAATGATAATATTCCGCTAATGAAATAAGATGGCACTCCAGCAAATAGTGATCCAATTGCTGAAGAGCCATATCCAAGAAAGTTGTAAATGCTGAAAACTAAAGTTCTTTTTGTTTCAGAAGTGAATTTCGTAAGCGCTGACTGTTCTATGCTAAGAAATGGCCCAGTTTCTGTACCTGTTACGCTTATTACACCAAGTATTGCTGCCAATAAAATTGATAAAAGATTGTTAATCAAGAAAAAGATTGCTGAAATTATCATGAACATCGAAAATAACTGTAATGTTTTTTTTCTTCCAATTCTATCAGCGTACTTCCCTACAAAAATGTTGTAAAAAACGCTTGACAATATTGCAATGGTAATAATTATGCCAACAAAACCAGCACTGTATCCATCCGCTATAAGATAAAAAGGAAGAACAATGCTAAGGAATCCATATGCAAATACCCTAATGCTTTTAGTTACAAGAAGAATTTTACCAGGTGATTCAAGAAATTCGATCATTCCTGAAATTCTTTAACTTCATTCCTTCCAGATTCTATAGATTTTACCTGTTCAGGATCGAGCTCCTCAAGGAGAGTTAAAAATTCACCAAGATGTATTTTTTCCTCCCTTGCAATATCAATGAGCACGGCTTTTACCTTCTTGTCATCTATAAGCCTTGCCTGGGAAAGGTAAAAATTTATGGCATCTATTTCAGCTGCTATATCATCCCTGAGAGCACTTATTATTTCTTCTTTTGTCATTTTTTTATCTCGTACTAATTCCACAGGATCTTTGCTAAATCCCATAAATGTTCATTGTCTTTATGTATAATAAACTTTTTTTAAGTAAAATTTTGAAAATATTTTTATACACATCATGTTTTTTCTGGGTGATTAAAATGAAAATACTATTCATACATTCAGATTTCATAGAGTACAGTGTTAAGGAAAAGGCTTTAGAAAATGCTGAACCATTTGATAAAAAAAGTGAAAGAGTAGAAGAGGCACTCGTCGCGTTTGTGTCCATTGAAAGTAAGGACAATGAACATGTGGCAATAAAAGGTGCAAAGGAAATAGCGGATGTGGCTGAAAAGGTAAGCACTAAAAGGATTGTTGTTTATCCTTATGCACATCTCAGCTCTTCTCTGGCTGGGCCTTCAACCGCCATTGAAGTACTTGAAAAATTGAGAAAGGAATTAATGGATATGGGTTATAATGTTACAAAAGTGCCATTTGGATGGTACAAAAGTTTTACCATTTCATGCAAAGGTCATCCTTTATCCGAACTTTCAAAACAAATTGGTGGGGAAGAGGAAGAACCTGAAGCACTTAGAAAAGAAGGTACAATTAAAACATATTTCAAAATTCTTTACAATAAAAAATTTTATAACATAAATGAATTCGATTTTTCAGACCACGAAAAACTTAAAGAGTTTGTTGATTATGAAATTTCCGGAACGAGGGCTGTTCAGGAAATACCCCCTCATGTTAAATACATGAAATCTCTTGAAATTGCCGATTACGAAGAAGGCAGCGATTCGGGAAATATGAGATTTTATCCAAAGGGAAAGCTGATAAAATCGCTTATTGAATCACACATAACAAACACTGCTGTGAACTATGGTGCAATGGAAGTAGAAACGCCTATTATGTATGATTATGAACATCCGGCACTTAAAAGCTATTTACAGAGGTTCCCAGCGAGACAATACACAGTCCTTTCAGGCGAAGACAGGTATTTTTTAAGGTTTTCTGCCTGCTTTGGCCAGTTTTTGATCGCAAAAGATTCATTAATGACATACAAACAATTGCCTGTTAAATTGTATGAATTGACAAGGTATTCGTTCAGGCGTGAGAAGCATGGAGAACTTGTTGGGCTGAGAAGGTTAAGGGCATTTACTATGCCGGACATGCATACGTTCACTATGAACATTGAACAGGCTAAAGAAGAGTTCATGAGACAGTATAAGCTTTCAATATCAGTACTCAAAGATTTTGGCCTTGATTTAAAAGATTATGAAGTTGCAATAAGATTCACAAAAGAATTCTTCGAAAATAATCCTGAATTCATTTACCAGCTTGAGGAAATTGTTAAAAAGCCGGTTTTAATACAGATTTGGGAAGAGAAGTTCTTCTATTTCGTTTTAAAATTCGAGTTCAATTTTGTTGACAATGTTCATAAAGCAGCTGCATTGAGCACAGTTCAGATTGATGTTGACAATGCAGATAGATTTTCAATAAATTATATAGATGAGAATGGGAATAAGAAAAAACCGCTCATACTCCACTGTTCACCTAGCGGGGCTGTAGAAAGGGTAATTTATGCAATGCTGGAAAAGGCTGAAATGGAAAGAAAGAATAATATTAAGCCATCTCTGCCACTATGGCTTTCGCCTACAATGGTTAGAATTATACCTGTTTCTGACAGGCATCTTAAAGGTGCAAAAGATATATTGAATGAGATTAAGAAAAGAGAAATCAGGGTAGACCTAGATGATAGGGAAATAACTTTATCCAAAAAAATAAGGGAGGCTGAAATGGCATGGGTTCCTTATATATTGGTCATAGGGGATAGGGAATTATCAACATCAATGCTTACTGTAAGGGATAGATATTCAGATATTACTAAAGAAATGGGTGTAAAAGAATTCATAAAAATTGTAAAGGAGAAAATAGAATCTTATCCTTTTAGGCCTTTGAACGAGAGTGAACTATTATCCATGAGGGTAAAGTTCTCCTAAAAATTTCTTTTTATTACATAATCTGCAAATTCTTTCAAAAATATTTTTTCATCTGTGTTAATGGGTTCAATGGCCTTAATTCCTCTGTGAACAAGATCTTTTGCTCTTGAGTATGTGTAATCAAGAGCACCTGATTCCTTTACAATTTTCCTCACAAGCTCTAATTCCTCAATGGTTATGTTTTTCTTACCAAGTATTTTTGATATTTTTTCTTTATTTCCTGCATCTTCCATTGCCTTGATCATAAGAAGTGTCTTTTTTCCTTCTTCAAGGTCAGATGTTACTGGTTTGCCTATTTTTTCCTCAGACCCATAAAGTCCCAGAACATCATCCTGAAGCTGGAATGCAATGCCCACCGGAATAGAATAGTTCGTTATCATGGAAAAATTCTCACCTCCAGCAAGGATTGCACCCATGATCAAAGGGCCTTCTAGAGTGTATTTTGCAGTCTTGTATGTGTGCAAGAGCAACAATTCATCTTCGCCAAAATTTTCCCTGTAAAGTGATGTTACATCAAGAACCTGGCCGTAACCCGTTTCCTCAACAATTTCTGCCATTTTTACCATTGCCATATATTTTTTTTCAACGGGAAAATTTGTCTGGTCAAGAATTTCCTGGGCAAAAACACTTGAAAGATCACCTGCTATTATTGCCATGCTCTCTCCAAATTTTTTATCACCGTATATTTTTTCATAAATTTTATGGAGTGTGGGCTTACCACGTCTTAAATCACTATCATCTATTATATCATCATGTATAAGAAGATACGATTGAATCAATTCTATGGATGAAGCTGCCTTGATTATTTCCTTCTCATCCTTTCCACCATAAAGCTTATAACCTATAATCATTAGAATAGGCCTTAACCTTTTGCCCCCCCTAAGTGTATATTCCTCAATTATTTCAATAACTTCCTTTATTTTATCATCTATTGCATTATTTTTCTTTTCATTTAAAAATTTTTCAATCTCATCTTCAATCTTTTTAGGATATTCTGCTAGATATTCATTTAGTACCATAATTTTTATTATGTAACACTATTATTTTTAGCTTTCTATGTATTTTTTATATAAATCTTCAAAAAGAATTGGCGCTACCTGGTAGACCTGCTTTAGCATTTCAATCGCAAGTGCCCTGATCTCCCATTGTGCATCTTTTTCTGCCCTTAAAGATATGAAATGCCTGAGTTCGCGACCGTTCATCGTCACTATTATTTTTGTTTCAATCGCCTGGGGCAAAATAAACCTTGCATCCTCCTTCCTAATACCCTTTTCAACCATTTTTTTATAAAGTTTTCTAGAATCATCTAAGATTTTTTTAACCTCTCCAGAAAATTCACTTTTATCTATTGATTCTGGAATAATGAATTCAGGATCGAGCGGAACATACCTTTGGCTTTGCTGGGTGAATGATGCCATTCTATGCCTCACAAGCTGGTGTGAACAAACCCTGGAAATACCCTCAATCCTGAATGTAAAACTGACATGCTCAAAAACACTTTCATGACCCAGCGATTTTAATAAATTTATTAAGTGCCGTACCTTTTCGTCTGGAAGATTTTTAAATTCTTTTGAATGTGATATTGCACCGCTTTCAGCTACGATAACATCTGTTTCCTTATTTTTAGATTCTTTTCCTTCAACTAGCCTTGAAAATGCAATTAACTTTACATTTAACCCTGAAGAACCTATATAATCCATAATTTATCATAATTTTTATTGCATCCTGAGATAAAGAATTTTTCATTTTAAAATGGAAAGAATTATATACCATCATTTTATTAATTTTATTGTCACCTCACCAAAAAAAAAAAGGTGGGTGGGCAAAAATAGGAGGACGAGATATGAATAAAAAAGCTGGAAAAATATTAATTGCAACTATACTGGTTGCAATAGTGCTTATCAGCGGCTTTTCCGTGCTAAGTCAAGGCGCAACAGTATCTCCAAAACAATCATCTTCAGGCACATTATATATTGCATTGCAACAGGATATGCCTAACTATAACTATTTCAATCTTCCATCTAACACAGTTTGGAAGGCGGACATTATTGGATGGGGCTGGGATTCCCTATACATAATGGATTACAGTGGTGCAATGGTTCCCTATCTTGCACAGAATGCAACTTTTAATGCAACAAGCCTAACATTAACTGTAACAATAAGACAGGGTGTATATTTTGTATGGCCTATAAATGGTACCCCTGCTTATGAACTAACCGCTAAGGACGTTGTTTTCTCATACTTTGCTGAAAGGTTTGGTACAACTGTTTCAGGAACAGCATTTACGGTTCCTTTTGATGACCAAAATTATGGTTATGTAACATATCAGGAAATGCTCAGGCATGTGAAATTCATAAATAACTGGACTGTACAATTCACAATGTGCAGGCCTTATGCAATGTTCTTCTTGGATACCATGAGTATGCCAATAATACCATGGGAAATATGGCAAAACCATCTTGTAACTACTGGAAATCCATACGACAACAATTCAGCACCATTCGTAAATCCGAATGGTAGCACAAATGGTGTTGTTGATACTTCATGGACACAAAGCCCACTGGCAACAATGGGTACGAGCATATTTTATTATGCTGGTGGCTTAAGAAATTCTTATGAGATTATAAAGTTAAACACGAACTTCTGGGGAAAGAACTGGGTTTCACCCTCAGGATATCATGTTTATCCTGCAAACATATCTGAAATATATTTCAAGATTTACACAACACTTGATACAGCTGTTTTGGCCCTGGAAACAGGTGATGTTGATTACATAGCCTGGTCCATACCTGGTAGCTATGTTCCATCCCTTTCACAGGATCCTCAGATAAATATATTCAAGAGCCCTGATGATGGCTATTTCTATTTAGCATTTAACATGGCTCAGCAGCCTATGAATGATATACATTTCAGGCAAGCAATATCGCACCTGATAGATAAAAATACAATTGTAGAAGATTACATGTCCGGTATAGGTCAGGCAGGCGATTCAACGGAACCACCATTCTTCACAGCATGGTATAATTCATCAGTTGTAAGATATGCATATGATCCAGCAAATGCATCTGCAATATTGAATGCAAGCGGTTATGTTATAGGTCCAAATGGGTGGAGATTATTACCAAATGGTCAGCCAATGCCGCCTATAACCATATTGACACCACCTGCAGATTATGACCCCATAAGGGTAAAAATAGGTGAAGCGCTTGCAACTGAAATGAGAGCTATTGGCATTGATGCTCAGGCAAAGGCTATTAACTTTGATGCCCTCGTGGCACAAATGTCCGCATACCAGTACCAAATGCTAACCTTGGGCTGGTCATTGAGTACGGATCCACTGGGAAATCTTGCTGATATTTATGGTATAAATGCTCCTGAGAATTATGAGGCTTTCTGGCCCTCAAATTATACAAATCCTAACTTCCCAAATGTTGTTTCACTGGCAGATCCTACTTCTTCAGCTCTTGCATGGCAGTTCCAGAATGTTATAAATGCCGCACAAACATCCTTTAACACAAACACGCAGATCTATTATGCCAAATGGGCTCAGGGTATATTGAGCGAAGCAGTACCTGTTAATGTTCTATACTATGAAATAAATGTTGAAGCCACACTGAACGTCTGGTCTGGATGGTTCTCCTGGGAAGGATCTATTTATAATGTCTATTCACTCGCAAGCTTGCATCCTAGTGCTGTATCGACTGGCGTGGGTTCCACAACCACTACTCACCAGACTGTTGGTAAGATTGTATTCCCACCAACGTCACAGTATCTTGTTGCACAGGTAATAAATCCAGGCAAGGTATTTGTTAACCAGCCAGCATTTAACGTTGCACCATCAGTTTCGAATGTACCTGTTAGTGTTCTTGTTACCAACAACTTTGGCTTACCTGTTCCTCAGGCATCTGTTACAATAACAGCATCAGGAGCAGGTGGAGTTTCAATAGGCAATCCTTCAGGGTTTACGAATTCAGCTGGTATATTTACAACATATGTTACTGGAACATCTCCAGGGTATGTGAACCTTACAGCAAGTGTCTCTTACAATGGAATGACAACATCTGCAAAATCAATTATTGAATCTGTACAATTTGTTCCAAATATCCTGTACATGAACGCAATTGCCTCAATGCCATCAATAATGCCCGGACAAAGCACAAATATTACTGTTCAGGTGATGGATGAATATGGTAATCCTGTGGCAGATGCAAATGTTTCAGTTGCAACGAACCTCCTTGGGTATGGTTCAATAAGCCCTAGCTATGTTATGACAAATTCAACAGGTTTTGCAACATTTGTGTTTACAGCACCAAGTAAAACTGAAATGGCAACGACTTACATTAACCAGAACCTTGAATCAAAGATATTTTTAAGTGCTTCAAAACCCGGATATACAATGGGCAATACTGAAAGCCTAATAGTTATGACCTATAATCCAAATCCAAGTAGCTGGATACAGGTTCATGTGATTGGAGCAACAAACTGGTTCGTTAACCAAAGCAATTTGAAGACAACTGTTGAAATCCAGGCAACAAATGCTCAAAATATGCCATTACCAAATGTAGAGTTAAAGGTATCGGCATCTAATGAAAGCTATATTAATTCAACAACAACACCCTATGTTATAACAGGTCCGAATGGTTATGCAAATGCAACAATTGTTTTTAACTCTAACCTGAAAACTGCAGGAGTAGAGATTAAATTCTTCAATTCAACATATGTGAACTCGACAAGTGATGCATTGACTATAGCATATGTGAATGGAGCAGTACCATCTAATTTATTTGGTGGATACATTTCATTTTATGATGGAGTAACAGGTGCAAGGACTAACTTTGTCTCATATGCAGGCGGTTCTGTTGGAGATCAGGTTGTAGTTCACTTGTTCAATGCAAACAATCAACCCACTAATGGATCCATCCCCGTTGGCCTTGTATTCACTGCCGCTCCTGAAGGTGCATTACTTGGATTTTATGACCCATCATGGTCTAGTCCAATAGATTATTACTTCAATTCATTATGGGAATTTGAAGGTATAAATATTAACACAACCTATATGGGATTCCTTCCACCTGTATCTGGAGTTTTTGTGAGCCAGCTTGATAACCAGATTGCTGATCCAACGCTCGGTTCTTGGCTTGGTACTTCTGCGTTAACAGCATATCAGTATGTATACTATGGCTATGGAATAAATGTGAATGATTCTTACGTAGTAAATGGAACAGGTTCATACTATGTTACAGGATTAATGTCCCCATTACTAGATAGGATTAGCAATGTTTACGTAATACCCTATTCATATACATACTATCCTCAGACACCTGGCATATATCCACCTGGGGTAATAATAAGCGCCGGTGACTTCTACACCCAGGGAAGCGAATATATTGCAAGCCAACTTGCAATACAAAGGGCACCTGACATAAGGATCACAACCTTCCAGGTTAACAATCCATTTGCTTTCTCAGGCGGTTATATAAACGCTACAGCAACACTGCTTAATGCATCGGACATGCCCGTAGCAAATCAATCTGTGTGGTTCTATTCACAAGGACTTGTTCCAAATCCAGGGTTCATTAATCTATTTTACGGTCCAGCACCCGCATGGAATTTCACAACAAATAGTATGGGTGTTGCTACAGTAACACTACCTGTAGCGATAGTTACAGCACCATCTATTAACGACATGTATGTTGTCTGGAATTTGCAACCTGGGATACCTAAACCAGGTGCAGCAAATGTATGGGGCATTGCAGCCATAACCGAAAATACTCAAATAATATCCATACCTTATCAGGCAACTGTAATGGCTACAGCTACAGAATACACTGTTCCATATCAATCAACTTCAATAATGAATGTAAACGTACTTGATTCTTATGGACAACCAATAAGTGGCGCAACACTTTCTGTTAGTGCATCTACTGGCAATATTACAGGATCCAGTCATTCAAATGCAGCTGGAACTGGAACATTCTATGTAACACCTGTAAGCAACATGGTCACGGGGAATCCATACAAAGTTGATATCATAAGGATAAAGGCCTCTGGGCCTGACTTCTTAGCAGGAACATTCACACTAGCTATAATTGCATATTCATCACAGCCGCAGATAGCAATAACAAACCTGATGCCATCACAGGTATTATCATCTAGTACATACACCCTGAACGGTACAATCTGGGACCCATCCGGAATAAAGAGTGTTACCATATACGTTGATTCACCAAATAATTCATATGCTGTTACGCCTGTTGAAGTAGCAAACGGTGAATATTCATGGTCTGTACAGGTAGGAAGTTTCTTCAATGGTTTGAACGCAGTGTTTGTCACTGCAACAAACAATAACAATGTAACTGTAATGCTTCCACAGTTCTTCTACTATCAGCCACCGGTGAGTTATGTCACAACTACTCAATTTAATTCAACTGTAAGTAGCTTAAATACATCACTCACAAGCACAAACACTACTCTTAGCCATTCATTGAGCAATTACTTCTCAAACTCTGCGGGTTATACATCTATGGTACTGGGTATAATAGCTTTGATCATAGCACTTGTGGCATTGGCACTTGCAGCTAGAAAACCTAAGAAACCTGAGGTAAAAGAAACACCGGAAGAAAAATCTGAACAAGGAGGAGAGAAAACCTCCTAAAAATTTTTTATTTTTTATATTATTTATAATTTTTTTAAACCAATTCAGAAATCATTAAATATCCCAATTTTATTAAGAAATATATGCTTATCTATGCAGAAAGGGGTGAATACCTGAATGGCTAGTTTAGCTAAGTATTATATTTTGAGAACTATTGAATCCCTGGTAACATATATAATTATTGTTGCTGCAGTGTTCTGGCTTCTTTACTTTTTGCCATCGAATCCAGTACAATTATTAAATTTGAACCCTCAGCTAACACCAGCGCAGAAGGCATATATGATGAATCTTTTTGGATTTAACAAACCCGTATGGGAAAGGTTTATTGATTATATGTATAATTCACTTACGTTTAACTTTGGCTATTCATTCTATTATACAGTTCCTGTTTCCACATTGCTAGCAGAAAGGGTACCAAGGACATTGTTCCTCTTTGGAATGGCTACAATCATCTCATATATCATAGGTTATTTTGTAGGGGCAATAATAGCATGGAAAAGAGGTGGAGTTCTTGATGGTAGCAATGTTGTAATAGGCCTATTCTTTTACAACATGCCCACATATTGGCTGGGTATGATATTCATATTCATATTTGCTTTTACATTAAAGCTATTTCCACTTGGTGGTTTCTATGACGCCACAGATAAGATATTCGGCTGGAATCAACCAAATAATCCCCTGTTCTTTTTAGCTGACTTTTTATGGCATTCTACATTGCCCATGCTCGTATTAATTTTAATTTTCTTTGCTGGTAATGTACTTTTAATGAGAACAACAATGCTTGATGTTATAGGCGAAAACTATATTGATACAGCCATTGCAAAGGGATTGTCAGAAAGAGATGTTATGTTCAAGCATGCTGCAAGAAATGCATTATTGCCATTGGTTACAAGCTTCATAATATCCATGGCATTTGCAATTGGTGGTGGTGTTCTCACAGAAACAGTGTTCAGTTATCCAGGTGTAGGATTACTTTACATTGATTCCTTAGGAAGATTGGATTATCCAGTTGTTGAAGCAACGGTAATCATAATTGCTCTCCTGGTAATAATATTCAACTGGATTGCAGATCTGATTTATGGATACCTTGATCCAAGGGTGAGGATAGGATAGGTGAATAAAAATGGCTAAACAGGCTAGATGGAGCGAATCAAGAAGGGCATTCAGGCGATCATTAAGAAATGGATGGAACATTTACAAAAAAAGTAAAATAGGTATGGCAGGCCTTATCCTGATAATTATGTTTGTTGTAATGGCTGTTTTTGCACCTTTTCTTACACCATATACACCTCAGTTCACAGCACCTTCCGTGGATATTATAAGGGGTGATATTTATACTCAACCATTACCTAATGCAACATCATGGAATAATCCTCCCGTGGGTGTTATTAATTATCATTCTGCACAGGGTTCAAATCAATATTTGCAGTATGTTATGGTCTATAATAATTTAGGCCAGGTAAAGCTTTACCCGGCATGGTATAATTATACAAAACAAAAAATATTGAATGTACATTTAAAACCTGCTTTGAACTATTCCATACCGAAGGGCATAAATGACTTAGAGGAAACAGGCACATATGTTTCATCATTTAGTAATCCTATAACGTACTATGGATTTACGAATAATACATTCTATATCTTTGATTCAAATTTCAATATTGTTTACAAATCTGTATTACCGTTCAACATACAGCATAGATCTATACTTTATAACAACCCCTCAGCTATACCATCCCAGGGTCAATACATTGCTATAGTTTTCACGAATGGTACGCATGCATCGATTTATTTGTTTTACAATGCAGAGATATCTACGATGGGTTATTTTGCAGGTTATGTTGATAAAAACCCTATGGCAATCATAAATTTCACAACCCCTAGCGATACAATACTTTCACCAATAATATATCTAAATCCTGCAGATTCTTTAAACGGCTATTTGAACACAACAACAATAATAATGCCACTTGAAAATCAGATCGTTGCCTACACTATTTCAATAAAAATGAATACAACATATTATAAAATTTACAATGTATCTGTACCTCAAGAGGTAAGTGCTCCAAAAATACTATGGTCTCAAAACTATTCAGTAATGTTTCAAGGGAAGGAGCAATCTTTTACTCCAGTTGGAATTACATATGGTTATCCATGGGGTGATGAACCAGGTGTTCAGAATATTGCCGTGGTAGGAACATCAAACAATATGGTCATAGGCTACAGCAGAACAACAGGAAATGTTGTTTATGTTAATGGATTCACAATTCCAAACCCGAGCTATAAGAGTTATGTTCTAACAAATATTGTTGGCACAAAAAGTGGTAACATATTTGCTTATGCGGATATGGGAACAAGAACTGCTGTTGCATTGATAGACCCGAACAAGGGATTGATAATGTCGGATGGAGCATTTTACAACGTTGTTGATGGTGCAGTTAATTCAATACCCACATATGATCTTGGAAGTGCAATGTATATTCTAAGCACCACTGATGGACTTGTTTATACATTCAATTCAAATATGAAGGTAAATTCTACATTTACAGTTCTTGGTGGATTGAAAACACCAATTAATGGACTTGGTAACGTAATAGGGTATACTTCACTTTCAGGTTATTTCTACGGTGGTATAACAAAGAATGGCGACCTGTACATGCAAATGACCGTGGGTACTAACATTGCCCCCTTACCTCCTGGAAAGTATCCAAGCGGGAATACATACATTCTTGGTACAGATGTTTATGGTCATGACATATGGACATGGATTGTTTATGGTGCAAGGGCAGAACTTATTGTTGGTACAGTTGCAGCGGTAACATCAGTATTTTTGGGCACATTTCTTGGCCTTATTTCAGGATTTTACGGTGGTTGGGTAGATTCAATACTTATGAGGCTGACAGATATATTCCTATCCATACCTGGTCTGGTAATAATGCTACTTTTAATATCTATTCTTGGACCGAACATATGGAATGTTATTCTTGTAATAGCAATCCTTGGTTGGTCCGGTATAACGAGGATAATAAGGGCTCAGGTAATGAGCTTAAAATCCAGGGCCTTCATTGATGCAGCAAGGGTTTCAGGCGCATCGAACTTTAGATTGATGATGGTTCACATATTCCCTAACATCATTCCCCTAACATTCCTGTTCATGAGCTTTGGCGTAAGCGGCGCAATATTGACAGAGGCATCACTTGCATTTTTAGGCATGGGGGATCCAAATGCAATTACCTGGGGTATGATGTTACAATATATATTTACAACTGGAAATGTACTTAGTGCACCCTGGTGGTTAATACCGCCGGGATTAGCTATAACATTGCTTTCTATGGCATTCTACCTTGTAGGCAGAGCGTTTGATGAAGTGGTCAATCCACGATTAAGGAGGAGATAAAAATGCCATTGTTATCAGTAAGGGATTTAACAATACACTATAAGGTTTCAGCGGGTTGGGTAAAAGCGGTTGAAGATGCATCCATAGAGCTTGATAAGGGTGAAACGCTTGGTCTGGTAGGTGAATCTGGATCAGGTAAAACAACGCTCGCCTATGCTATTACACAGCTTTTGCCAAACAATGCATATGTTAAGAAGGGAAACATATTCTTTGATGGAAAGGATCTGATGACCATATCTAAAAGAGAAAACGGTACGATAGATATATTTAATGAAGATATTAGAAAAATTAGATGGAAGGAGATTTCCATGATTTTTCAAGCATCCTTAAATGCATTCAATCCCGTTTATAAAATAGGTGACCAGATTATAGAAGCTATACAGGTACACAATCCTGAAATGTCCTATGAAGAGGCTAGGGAACAGGTGTTAAAACTTTATGAATTCGTTGGAATACCAAAGGACAGGATTGACAATTTCCCCCATGAATACAGCGGTGGTATGAAACAAAGGGCAATGATTGCCATGGCACTAGCATTAAAACCAAAATTGATCCTTGCAGATGAACCAACAACTGCTCTTGATGTTATTACACAGGACAGGATACTTTCAGAAATACAGGAATTACAAAGACAAACAGGTATTGCAATGATTTTAATCACTCATGATGTTTCAGTTGTGGCGGAAATTTCTAACAGGATTGCCGTTATGTACGCGGGGAAAATCATGGAAAAGGGTATGACAAAGGATGTGTTCAAGCATTTTGCACATCCTTATACTGAAGGTCTCATGGCATCGTTTCCTAGTATAATTGGGGAGAAAAAGAGATTAGCATCCATACCCGGGTCACCACCTGATCTCGTTGAACCACCCAAAGGATGCAGATTCCATCCAAGATGTCCTTATGCTAAAGATATATGCATGGAACAGGAGCCACCCCTTATTGAGATCTCTCCAGGGCATTTTACTGCCTGTCATTTTGCACGTGAACTTTACGGAGGTAGATAAAAATGGACAATGATGTGATATTGAAGGTGGAGAATCTCAAAAAATATTATGAATTAACAAGGGGTCTTCTTTCATTCAAGAAAGCAGGTATTGTAAAGGCAGTAGATGGTGTTTCATTCGATTTACATTCTGGTGAGGTTATTGGTCTCGTGGGTGAAACAGGTTGCGGTAAAACAACAACCGGAAGGACTCTTGTAAAGCTTGAAAATCCAACCGAAGGATCCATAATATTTCAAGGAATGGATATAACGAAGCTTGAAGGGGATCAGTTAAGGGATTTCAGAAAAAGTGTTCAGATGATTTTTCAGGATCCATATGAGTCCTTGAATCCAAGGTTCACAATATTTAAAACACTCGTTGAACCATTGATCATTAATGGTATTGGTGAAACATATGAAGAAAGGATTGATCTTGCTGTAAAAGCACTCGAAGATGCTGGTTTAAAGCCAGGTGAAGAATACCTGGATAGATACCCGCATGAAATTTCTGGAGGTCAAAGACAAAGGGTGGCAATTGCAAGGGCTTTGATAGTAAATCCTAAATTTATTGTTGCAGATGAGCCTGTCTCAATGCTTGATGTTTCGATAAGGTCAGGTGTACTTAATCTAATGCTAGATTTGAGAGAAAAGTACAGGCTTCCCTTTGTTTTCATTACACATGATATAGCCGTGGCAAGGTATATGAGTGATAGGATATTTGTAATGTACCTTGGCAAGGTGGTTGAATCTGGATCCACAGAGGATATAATATTCGATCCAATACACCCGTATACAAAGGCATTGATCAGCGCCGTACCTGTGCCAGATCCTGAGAGAAAGCATGAAAGAGTGCTGATAAAGGGGGAAATACCGAGCCCGATAAACCTTCCACCTGGATGCAGGTTTGCATCTAGATGTGTCTATTTCCAGAAAGGTGTTTGTGATGTAAAAGAACCCGAATTGAGAGAAATTAAGAAAAACCACTACGTAGCATGCCATTTTGCAGAAAAGATACTCAGGGAAGAAATTGCGCCCCAGCTTGAAGAACAGACAAAAATACAATGATTGAAAAAAAATTTTCAATAATTATATTCTCTATTTTTTCCATAATTTTTTTAATTTTTGGTTTAATCTCATCATTTAACTATGAAGGTGTTGTTATAGAGAAAGAAAAAATAATTCTTGAAAACCCTGGAAATGTTTCACTGTACTTGAAAATAATTGGAAATAACACAACATTTTCATTGAGCATATTAATAAAAAATCCATCTTCTTTTAACCTAAACATGTACACTTTTACCGCATTAATAGAGCAAAAAAACAAAACTATCCTTGAGATATGGAGATCATATTATTATTACACGCTCAATCCACTTGTAATAAATGCAGGAAAAGAAAAGATCATAAATTATTCTGGCAATGTAAGCACATCAAGTTATTCTGGCAATGAATTTAATATAACACTGCAAATAATGATGCGCTTCTCTGGTTTTTCATATTTCTATGAAAATCCTGGAGAAAATTTTAGTCCGCAAAGGTACTATCTTACGGATATGGTTATGATATCAATAGAGTGGAGTGAAAATGTCCAAGCACAGATCTCATAGGCTTCAGGAGTTAATTGTAACGTTAATAAATACACCTATTATCGCATTTTACTTCTTTTCATTTTTTCTTCCAAATATTTCAATCACACCCATTGGAAATGTTCTACTTCTTTATTTTGGCTCAATAATACTTTTTGTTCTACCAATAGGCGCATTCACTGGTTATGCATTAAACTCATTTGAGAATTCAATAAAAATATCCATTGTCTCTACATTTACTGGTTATTTTCTCTCTTTTGTATATTACTCTTTCCCATTCTTTTTTGGTGTGACTGCTTTTGATTACAGTGCATATTATTTCCTTTATATTCAATTTACTTTTCTCCTTTTCTTTTTCATACTAATTTTCATGTTCCTAGGTGCAATCATTGGCAGTTATTTTCAGGACAGGTATTATGCCAAAAGAAGTCACAATCAAGCATAACATGAGCAAAATCAATTTTTTTTAAGCATTCACTTATTCATATTATTTTTATTACACTGAAATTTTATCATAATCTGAGTAATCGTAAACCAGGATAAGCATGAAAAGATTTATTAATAAAGAAATAATGATAAGCCGGAAAAATGGAAGAAAAGGTAGATGATTGGATTAAGACGCAAAATTTTAACACTACATCTGATATACAGGTACCTCAGAAATTAATAGATCAGGTAATCGGCCAGGATGATGCTGTTGAGATTATAAAAAAAGCAGCTGTGCAGAAAAGACATGTTATTCTTGTTGGTGACCCTGGTACTGGAAAATCCATGCTTGCACAATCAATGACAGATTTTTTGCCCCAGCAGGAGCTTGAAGATATACTGGTATTCCCAAACGAGGAGGATCCAAATAGGCCCAAGATAAAAGTTTTACCCGCTGCTCGTGGTAAGGATCTTGTCAAACAGATGCAGGAAAAGGCAAAACAGGAAAAGATGGAGAGACAGAGATTCTTGCAGATAACACTCTTCAGCCTTATACTTTTGGGCATTATTGCGTACATATTCACAAAAGATTTTACAATTCTTTTTATGAGCATTCTTCTAGTAATATTTCTATGGATATTTCTTGGCATGGCAGTGCAGAGAACAGAACAGAATAATGTTCCAAAGCTTCTAGTTGGTCATGATCCGGGTGATAAACCACCATTTATAGATGCAACTGGGGCACACACTGGAGCATTATTGGGTGATGTTAGGCATGATCCATTTCAATCAGGAGGTCTTGAAACGCCAGCACATTTAAGGGTAGAGGCTGGGGCGATTCATAAAGCCAATAAAGGTGTTCTTTTCATTGATGAAATAAATTTATTGAGGCCTGAGAGCCAACAGGCATTGCTTACTGCAATGCAAGAAAAAAAATTTGCTATAACCGGGCAGAGTGAAAGGAGTGCTGGTGCACTTGTACAGACAGAACCTGTTCCATGTGATTTCATACTTGTTGCTGCTGGGAATATTGATTCTGTTGAAGGCATGCATCCAGCATTAAGGTCAAGGATAAGAGGCTATGGTTATGAAATATATATGAACAATAGCATGGAAGATACTGAGGAAAACAGAAAAAAATTGATCAGGTTCGTTGCACAGGAAGTGGTTAAGGATGGTAAAATACCACATTTTGACAAAATGGCTGTGGCAGAAATAATCAAAGAGGCTCAAAAGAGAGCTGGGAGAAAGGACAAGCTCACTTTGAGATTGAGAGAGCTTGGGGGATTGATAAGGGTAGCAGGAGACATAGCAAAATCATCAGGCTCTAATATTGTTACGTTTGAGCATGTTCTTCAGGCAAAGAAATCTGCAAGACCTCTTGAACAGCAGATAGCAGACAGGATAATAGATATAAAAAAGGAGTATAACACTTTTCTCAACAGTGGTTTTGCAGTGGGTACTGTCAATGGCCTTGCTGTTTATAGTGCACAGAGTGGCATGGCAGAATTTTCAGGAATGGTTTTGCCCATTGTTGCAGAGGTAACACCTGCCCAGAGTAGAAACCAGGGCAGGGTAATTGCTACTGGAAAACTTGGTGATATTGCTAAGGAAGCTGTTCAAAACGTTTCTGCAATAGTGAAAAAGTATAGTGGTGAGGACATATCAAACCATGATGTTCACATCCAGTTCATAGGTACCTATGAGGGTGTTGAAGGTGATTCAGCAAGCATTTCAATAGCTACTGCAGTTATTTCAGCTCTAGAAAACATACCAGTGAATCAGGAGGTTGCTATGACAGGTTCACTGAGCATAAGGGGTCAGGTGCTTCCAGTTGGTGGTGTTTCAGCAAAGGTAGAAGCTGCCATTGAAGCAGGGTTTAAAAAAGTGATAATACCCATATCTAATTTGGATGATGTAATTCTTGATGAGCATCATAAGGGTAAAATTGAGATAATACCCGTATCAACAATAATTGAAGTACTAAAGGATGCATTAATGGACTGCCCTGAGAAGGAAAGACTTCTTTCAGATCTAAACAGAGCAATTTCACCGCCAATACTTGTGAAGGCATCAAAATGATTGCTTATGTTGAAGGAAAAATTGATCGCAACGTGAAAGATTTTTTCAATAAAAAAATAATACTTATAAGCGCAGAGCATATAATTTCAGAACTTGAGGTTGAAAGTGCATACCTTAAGGCAAAAAGATCATTTGCAACAGGTAACAATGTTAGCAGGGAACTTAGATCAGAAATCATGCTTTACCTTTATGGAGGTAGGCAGATTTCAGAGGCTGTAAAGAAATATGGCATTAATGAAAAGACAAATAAATATTTCTTAATTTCAGAGGATGATATAAATATCCTGGAACTGGGATTCAAAATGTTGAAATTCAAAGAAAAATATAAAAGAGAAATAATTCTACAAAGGCTTGAAAATATCGCACTTGTAGATTTAAAAAAATAAATATTTATATTTTTTCAAACCTTCCTTTCAGCTTTTCCATCACCTTTGGAAGCGTTGTGTATTCCATTTCCTCAAGCGGTAACCTGTGCGGTTCAAATGGACCGTGCCTTCTCATGTAGTCTGCGATTTCAATTGCCTGCCTTCTTGCACCATCAAAGGCTGGATCATCAAAGAGATCTACTGGACCAATAAGCCTGCCCTCTGCTAGCTGGAAGCCGAGAGCAACCACCCTGGGCGGTCCATCAAACCTTGTCATCTTTGCATCCTTTAATCCAACGGGCATAATTGGGCCGTTGTGAGAGCCACGCATCCAGCCTGATACTAGGTGAGGGAATGCAAACGGTTCTAGAACCTCTCCCAATGCCGGGAGACCAGATTGTGCTCTTACAAGTGCAACAGGGTCATCCTTTCCAACGTATTCACCTGCTATCTGGAATAATTTTTCTGTAGATACAACAGCAACAGCCTCATTTCTTGGTACTTTTGGATGCTTTTCAGATGGATATACCCTTTTTATTACATATCTGCTTTTTGCACCAATTAATGCAAGAAGGTCATATAATTCTTCTGGTGTTTTTATATATACCCTTTTATGTTCCATTATATCCCAGACTTCAAAAATAAAACCATCATGCATTGTTGGATCTATAATCAAACCAGGTGTATTAAATGGATCTCCAAAAATTTTGTAAATGGGGAGATTAAACGCTCCTGGTTCTGTTTTGTCCATCATAAATGCTATAACTGGTTCCCCCTTTCTTTCTTCAAATTCAAGCTCTGCTATACCGGGTCCAAGACCTCTGACATTACCTGAAAATGCGTCTTTCAAAAGATCCTGCCCCGCCCCATAGAGTTTAAGAGATTTAGCTATTTCAGTAGCAGCCTTGAACGTATCCCATGCAAGCTTATGAATTGACTCGTTATCAACACCCTTTGTATGTGTCATGATCAATTGCAGATCATCCCCAACGCCTGCAACCTTGAAATCTATGAGCAATCCCTTATTTTTTGCATCCAGAAGCATTTCTTCAGCCTTTTCCTTTAAAGATGGATGAACTGAAGAATGGCCAGGATAACCCCCCACATCAGCCTTTATTAGGCTCATTGTTATCTTCATCAAAATTCACCCTAATACTGCATGGAAAAATATATAATAAAACTTTTCTTTGATCCCAGGATGAGGAATTGCATTGATATAATTTTGGAAAGAAGAAGCATTAGATCTTTTAAAAAAGATCCGGTTCCAGATGATATTCTGCTAAAAATAATTGAAGCAGCTCAATATGCACCCAGTTCCTGGAACAGGCAACCTTGGAGATTCATTGTTATACGGGACAAAACTAAGTTGAAAAGAATATCTGAAATATTACCATATGGCAAATTTCTTTCAAATGTGCCGATGGCAATTGCAATAATCGCATCCGAAAAAGAATCTGATCTTTGGATTGTTGATGGTTCTGTGGCTACTGAAAATTTAATGCTTGCGGCTGAGAACTATGGCCTGGGCACATGCTGGATTGCAGAATCAGATAATGATGAAATAAAAAGAATGCTGGAGATCCCTGATGATTTTCATATAATAACTATAACTCCAATTGGTTATCCCGAAAGAATACCAAAAGCCCCTAAAAGAAAAAATATTGAGGAAATTTTGTTCAACGAAAAATTTGGCAAAAGATATTTGGAAACAAAATATTTATAGTAGTTCACATTTCTCAAGGATACGGAGTGACGGTCATAGAGAACAGGGAAACACCCGGTCCCATTCCGAACCCGGCAGTTAAGCCTGTTCTCGTGCCATATGTGTACTTGGATGCGCGAGCTCCAGGGAAGTATGGTTTGCTGTCACTCCATCCCAATCATTTATTAATATGTAATGAATATTTTCATCCATGTTTCCAGATGAGGTTATAACAGTTTCCAAAAAAGGGAAAAAGGAGGCTAGAAATCTGATTGGAATTGGTAAATTCGTAAAGTACAATTACCTTGATCCTGAAACGGGCAGAGAAAATGAAAAAAAATATAGACTTATTCTCTCTGATAATAGTGGCATTCGTGAAGAATATTTTGTTCTGCCTACATCCGATGGTAAGAGATTTTTGATGATTCCTGCACAGGAAAAAGAGGAAAGAAAAATATGGGATGGTAAAAATATTGTTGATCTAGATGATCTTCTAGCTCACTGAAACCAATTCAACATAGAAATAGAGTGTTTTACCCGCGAGGTAATTGTTGAAATTCACTGTTACAGTGTTACTTGTTAAATTTGAAACATATGCGCCATATGGTAAGTATGTGTTAATCTGAGTTATGATTTCATACTGTATAGTTGTGGAATTTGCTGAAATAATGTTGTATCCCCACGTCACATTTGTACCGTATGGATAATATGTTTGACCCATATATGCATCGTTTTCGTATGTGACTATTCCCTCAATGGAATTAACACTTAGAACAATGTCATTCCATCCAAAGGTTTTATCAAAATAAACTGCACCTGTATAAGGTACCTGCCCTGTTCTGTTTTCAAACTGTGTCAATGATAAATTTTGAATTCTTGATACGTTTCCGATCCTGTTTATGCTATGTAAAAGCGATGAATTGTAAGGATAACCCTCTGAGGGAGGAACAACTATTGTTTTCTTTTCACCCGGGCTCATACCTATCACCCCCTTACTCATTCCGATAATTACCTGAGTGGAGCCTACAGTAAAGTTGAATGGTTGGAAAGATGATGGATATTTGAATATCACTGCTTTAGGATATGTTATATTGTTACTAGCAACTGCTTTTATGTTTGTGTCAAAAATATAAGGAGTGCCATTTATCATTATATAACCATAATAATAAATTGAAACTGTATCACCGGACTTTACAACCTTTATTGGCTTTCCGGTTGAAGTTAAAGCGTTGTAACCGAAATATGCACCTAAAACTGCAGCTATTAGAATTATAACTATTATAATTGCATATGTACTTGCTTTCATTGTAAACACACAAATGGAAATTGAAATATATAGTTTGCGATTATGATAGCAAAAATAATAAGGGGTAAATCATTATTAATTATTGATGGCAGACCTGGTTGAAGAAATAAAATCACTGGTAAGAAACGAAAAAAATTCAAGGTCAAAGTTGAAGGACATTCCTGAAACATTTTTTAAAAATGCGGCAGAAGAAGTTCAAAGGTTAAAGGAGGAATTGAAAATAGCTGTTGAAAAAAATCAGGTCGAATATATGACGCAGGTGTCATTTAGAATAAAGGCAATAGAAAATGGTGTAAAAGAATTAAAGGGGATGAGAGCAAGGAAAATTGCTCTTCAAGCAATAGAGGATGCAATATCAGCTACGAAAGGTGAAATGAATGGCTTCATCCCCGAGGAAAGGATCCTATATGAAGAATTGAAAAAAAGCTTTGAATTTTATATTTCTGGAAACAATGTTCCATTACCCATTAAAGAAGTTCCAGAGGAGAGAAAAATTGAAGAAAAAAAGCAAATTGAAAAAAAGGTAGCAGTGAGGATTTTAATGCCCATAGAAGTAGCGGACATAGATAAAGACTATATATTGAACAGGGAGGATATTGTTACCATAACAGAAGATCTTGCAAATGTTCTTTCAAAAAAAGGTATATGCGAAATAATAAAATTTTAATAAAGTGGAAGTGCCCCTGTTACCTTGTCAATAACGCTTTCCTTATCAGGACCTATACCCAGGACTGTGATTGTTCCTGGAGGAACTTCCGTCAAACCAGCATCCTGAATGAGGCAAGAATATATGCCTAGACCAATGGCTTTTTCTCTCAACACAAAAAGATCTTTTATTGAACTTACTTTAAGAACTACTTTTTTCTGCCCTTCACTGTACCAGTTTTCAAATAATTCTTTTCTGTTTAAATATGTTTTTATAGCACATTCCACTGATGCATGAGCCACCTGTACTGCCAATTTACCCTTGCTTATTTCAAGGTCTTCTCTGACAACAATAACAAGTTTATATTCCATTGAATATTCAAAATAATAGGCATAAATAAATATTTTCCTGGAAAAAAAGATAATATTTTATACAGATAAGGCATAAACGTTTTTAGCCCCGTGGTGTAGCGGCCAAGCATAGTGGGCTCTGGACCCATTGACGGCAGTTCGAATCTGCCCGGGGCTGTAAGTTGTGAGTTACTCATAAGCTGAAACATCGGAGCTTCCTGACTCAGCGATTGACATCTGCCTTTATGGATATATTCCATGCAAGCCCGAAGTAACTATCTCCACAGGCGTACATTAAGACTGCACCAGCCCTATTCTATGGTATGGTACTGTTTAGTCATCTTAGCCAATACCATGATTATGTGTCAGCTACTCCTCGCTAAAGCTTCGGAGCTTGTTGCTGGTCTCCTGCTCCACCCGTGAGCGGAGTTTCATTGAAC